>JAKJDB010000706.1 GCA_022706175.1 Candidatus Zhuqueibacterota bacterium
CTTATCCCACTTGTCCATGGGCATCCACCGCGAGAGCTGCTTGACGGGGATGTTCAGCCGGAAGCGAAGGAAATTCTGGAAGTCCACCGGGTTTTGCTTGGCCTCGTTGTAGTCCTGCCGGATCTTGTCGAGAGTGAAGATCTGTCCCAAGGACGGGTTCACCCGCTTCCAGAGGTCCTCGTCATCCGGATCGTCCTTTTCCGGGTCCGCCAGATATAGGACCGGCAGGAACCGGGGATCCTGTATGATGCCTTTTCCGACCTGAATCGCTTTCGAGCGCAGACGCCACCAGATGGAGTTTTTGTCGTATATGCCGGCCGTGGTGATGACCAAGACGATCTGCTGCCTGCGGGCATAATCCGTCCCCGCCGTCAAGACGTTCCAGAGTTCATCGTTGGGGTGCGCATGGATTTCGTCGACGATGACGCATGACGGGTTGAGCCCGTGCTTTGTGTACGATTCTGAGGAGAGGACCTGGAAATAGCTGTTGTTCTTCCGGTAGATGATCCGCTTGCGTGAATCCAGGCATTTGAGATGCCTGGAGAGGCCGGCAGAGTTGCGGACCATGGCCGAGGCTGCCTGGTAGACGATGCTCGCCTGTTCGCGGTCTGCGGCCGCACAGTAGACCTCGGCGCCCTTTTCCCCGTCGTTGGTCAGCATGTAAAGGCCTATGGCGGCGCAGAATTCCGATTTGCCGTTTTTCTTGGGGATCTCGACGTAGGCGGTGCGGTATTGCCTGGTCCCATCGTCATTCAGCGTTCCGAAGAGAGGTTTCAAGAGGTCGTCCCATTGCCACGGCAAAAGTCTGAATGGCTTGCCGGCCCATTCACCTTTGGAATACGTGCAATAGGTTTCAATAAAGTTTTTCACCCATTCCGCTTTTTCTAAATTAAAGGGCATGGTGTTTCTCCATCAGTATTCCGTCAGTCATCTCATGCCCGATCTCTATCGCCGTTGTGAGCCTTCCTGTTAAAGCCAGAAATTTTGTGATGCTCAGACTCGTATTTGTCTTTTCCCTGTGTCTTTTGCGTTCTACGAAAATCGCGATGTTGTAGCGCCTGTAGTAGCGGTGCTCGAGTTCGATCCAGCTTTCGGCATAAGGAATATGATTTCTCTGCGCATACTTGTGCATCAGGTCGTTCAGTTGCTGCCTTGGTGTCAGGGTGTCAAAGTACAATAATTCGGTTTTTCCCATTTCTCGTATCCCGGGGGTATCAATACGTCACTGTAAAAGTCAAAATTGCCGCGGCCAGCCAGTAAACGACATGTCGCCAATCACCGGACGGCACATACATGACCGCCGCCAGAACGTCCAAAATAATCAGTATTGTCGGAAATAATTTAGCTGTGAACATTATTGATCCTGTTGATTTCAATTTAGGGACCTTCTCATTTTTCATATCCCGGCAGTGGGTCCGCCGCAGTGTGATCGAAAATCCAGGGCCGTTCCCTGGCGACCGTTTCCAAGCCTCCCAGGGAATCGATGGATTCTCTTACCGTATCGATATGGGTGTCGTATTTGATGGCAAGGATGATCTCGCCCATACGTGTCTCGACGATGTATTTCCACCATGCCTCCGGCCATGTGCGCCTGAGTAGTCGAAAGGCGCTGATAGTGAATTGGGATCCGCCTCCGCAGCAGACGCAGCCGATCGTGACGGCCCCTCGGGCCTTGGACGGGTGAACCGGAAGATCGTACTTGTCCCGGTACCGGCGGCCCATGGTGTCCGTCCAGCCGGTAAGCGGGTTGCAGACCGTCAAGCCGTCGGCTTTGACATAGTGGGTGGCACCGTCTTTTATGGCCCGCAGTCCGCGGAGGATGTCATCGCTCGCCCCCCGGACCCCGGTGAACTGAAGAGTGCAGCCAAGCTTCTTCGCTAACCTTCTGGCCGGTGCGATCTTCATCATCCGGCAGCACGTCGAGACATCGATCTTGAATCCGAGCGGCCGGTGCGTATGCCGCTGCATCCATTTCCTCGCCGCGATCTTTCCCATCATCGGCCATCCGTATCGCCTCCATTGCTCTTCCGGCGTATGACTCGCCCTGGCGATATGGATCTCTGCGCCGTAATGCCCACAGACCGTTCGGCAGAAGGCCTCCGTTTCCGGGTATTCCATCTGCGAGTCGGCGAACACGACGACCGGCCGATGTTCCGTATGCCTGAAAATGAGATCCATCAACAAAACGCTGTCCGACCCGCCGGAGAACGCCAGACATGCTTTTCTATGGGCGGCCATGGCCTCGTTGATGATGCGGAGCGCCGTTCTCATGTCAGCGCCCTCATCAGACATTCGAGAGGCGAATGTTCACCGGCGTCGGCGTATCGTTTCAGCTCGGCGATGATGTCTTT
>JAKJDB010000707.1 GCA_022706175.1 Candidatus Zhuqueibacterota bacterium
GCCAGCTGTTGGACTTGATCATCAGAAAGCCGTAGCCGTAATTGCTCACCCGCAGAGTGTCACCGCCGGGTACGAGAGCATAAGTAAAATCCCGCGTTGATGGGACAAACGGGACACCACCCGACTTGATCGCATCAAGGTAATCGCCGCTGGGAAAAAGCATAAACGAATCGCTGGAGGTCTGGCACCACACCCAGCGGCAGTAGGAATTGTGCATCCTGAACTTATCGCCTCCCTCCCAACTCAGGCGCAGCCCTCCTGTTTCTACATTGGGCAAGATCTCCGGAGCGGCGGCGGAGATTTTAGCACTCTGTTCCACCTCGGCGGCGGATTGCAGCGAAAGGGTACGGTTGACCTGGGAAGGGTAGGATTCGAGATAAGCAAGAAGCGCGGCGTTGACCCGAGTATCCAACTCTGAATTCCGTTCGCCAAGGGCGTAAGGATTCTTCCCCAGCTGTGCGGTCAGATAAGTTCTCAGCGCGTTATATTCTGGAAGAGTCGCGATCCGGTTCAGCACCACCTTCGCTTCCTCCGCATCGCTGACGCAGACAAATGGATGGAGAAAGAGCAGAGCCTGGGCTGTAGAGGCCGCATCCAGGCTCAAGTTGAGATTGCCTGCAGGATCGGGGACGACTTGAAGCAGCAGTATCTTGCCTTCTCGGCCGGAAGCCATCGCCAGCCCAGGAACATGCTTGTTGCCGTCAACCGAAAAGACATAGCCGGCATCCACGCTGCTGAGATCCGAACCGAAAGTGACCGCGATCTCCTTGTTATCGATGCTGCTGCCGGGGAAGTGAAGCTCTCCGGTCATTTCAATTTTCACCTGCGACAGTGCTGTCGGTTCATCCTCTCCACACCGAACGGCCAGTCCGAAGATAAAGACGATGGCCAGAACACTGCAGAATCTTTCACAGCTGTTCATGACAACCCCCTCTGTTAAATGGGCAGTCGTTTGAGTTGTGGATGATTATTAACGAGTAATCCGAGAAAGCGGAAGGACCTCGACTTGAGCACCACATAGAATTTCTCCTTCAAGGCCTCGCACGCCGTCGCTGGTGCCGCTCTTTCAAGAAAAATGCTTTTAATGCTTGAAAAAACGCAATCCAGGGGATTGCGCCACGCTCCAATCGTAAAATATCAAAGCCCAGGCTGTGGCACAAGCCCATGGCTTGTGCTCTTAAAAACGCAATCCATGGGATTGCGCCACGCCACAGTCATCTTTCCCTCCGGCCGGTTCAAATCACTTTTCCATCCGGAATCAGCGCGCCCTTTATCACAATGACGATGCCGTTGCGGATCCAAAAGCCCTCCTGCTCGCGCGACGCCTCTTGCACGTGATCGCGATTGATAATCTGAACGTTCTTGCCGATGCGCGCATTCTTGTCGATGATCGCCCGGCAGATCACTCCGCCCTCGCCGATGCCCAACGGAGGCCGTCCATTGCCCAGATCCTGCTCCCGCTCTTCAGCCGACTGATAGTAATCCGCGCCCATCAACAGCGTCTCTTCGATCATGGTACGCCGGCCGATGCGGCTGCGAATGCCGACGATAGACTTGCGGATCACCGCCTCTTGAATGGTGCAGCCGTCGCAGATCATCGACTGCTCGATGACGCAGTTCTCCACCACCGTAGGCGGCAGAAAACGCGGACGTGTGAAAATCGGTTCGCCGACATCGTAAAAATTAAACTCTGGATCAGGTCCTTGCACCAGACGTAGATTGGCGTTATAGAACGCTTCGATGGTGCCGATGTCCTCCCAATAGCCGCTGAACAGATAAGCCTGCACGTTATGGTGATCCAACGCCGATGGGATCATCTCTTTGCTGAAATCGGTCTGCTGCAGATGTTCGGTCAGCAGGTGGATGAGGACCTTTTTTTTGAAAACATAGATGCCCATGGAAGCGAGGTAAGGCTTTTGCCGCAGGTCGGCTTTGTTCAGGCCCGGCAACGGCGACCGCAGACGCATGGCTTTGAGTTCCGCGCCTCTGGGCTTTTCCCGGAACTCGATCACCCGGCCCTGGTTGTTGCAGCGCAAAAGGCCGAACTCGCCGGCGTTCGCTTCCTTCGCGGAGATCACCGACAGGGTGATGTCCGCTTTGGTCCTGCGATGATGATCCACCAGCAGGCTGTAATCCATCCGGTACAGATGATCGCCGGACAGGATGACATAGTCGGACACGTCCAGCTCCTGCAGGGTCAAAAGATATTGGCGTACGGCGTCCGCGGTTCCTTGAAACCAATCGGAACGCTGCGGCGTCTGTTGAGCCGCCAGCACTTCGACAAAGCCGGATGAAAAAGGTGAAAAGCGATAGGTCTGGCCGAGATGACGATGCAGGGAGGCGGAGTTGA
>JAKJDB010000041.1 GCA_022706175.1 Candidatus Zhuqueibacterota bacterium
TCCGCCGCAGGCCATCAGAAATTTCGCTGAGACCATCGGCGTGGCCAAACGCGACAGCATAGTCGATCTGGCGCTGCTGGAACATTGCGTGCGCGAAGAGTTGAACAAGACCGCCAGACGGGTGATGGCAGTTCTGCGGCCGCTCAAGGTGGTCATCGACAACTATCCGCCGGACCAGGTGGAAGAGATGACCGCCATCAACAACCCCGAAGATCCTACGATGGGCGTGCGCAAAATCGCCTTCTCGCGCGAGCTGTACATCGAACGGGATGATTTTCGCGAAGATCCACCCAAGAAATATTTTCGTTTGCAGCCGGGCGGAGAGGTGCGCCTGCGCTACGCCTATATCGTCAAATGCGTCAGCGTACGCAAGGATCCCATCACCCAGGAGGTGGTGGAGGTGCACTGCACCTATGATCCAGAGACGCGCAGCGGCTCATCTCAGAGCGATCGCAAGGTCAAAGGGACCATCCACTGGGTCTCTGCCGGCCACGCCCTTTGCGGAGAGGTGCGGCTGTATGACAATCTTTTCCTCAAGGAAAATCTGAACGACCTGGGAGAGGGAGAGAATTTTCTCGATGCGTTGAATCCTAATTCAGTCGAGGTGCTGGAGCGGTGCTATCTCGAGCCCGCACTGAAGGACGCTCAGCCGTTGGACCGGTTTCAGTTCGAGCGGCTGGGCTATTTCTGCATCGACAAAGACTCTACGCCGGATAAAATCAAAGTGAACCGGACGGTGACGCTCAGGGACACCTGGGCTAAAATTGAAAAGGCGGATCAAAGAGCCTGATTGAAAAATTTACAATTTCTGCCTTAGCGCGAAAAGGATGTCCCAATGGACATCCTTTTTTTTTGGTATACTATTTGCTTGAAGGCTGGTACGGGGCGGAATGAGGTCAGACAACAACCTTAAAAACAAGAGTCCCTGTCAGCGGACGCCCGATTTTGTTACTCAAATGAAACAAAAATGTATTTGGTTTGAACAGCCGCCAGGGGAGGAAGAGAGAAGAAAAAGATGTGGAAAAAAAGATACATAATCGCCATGGGTTTGTGCCTGTTGCTGACAAGCTGGTTTTTAAGCCATGCGCTCTACCCTCGCATCGCTGTGTGGCAGACCGCTTCATCGGATATCGAGTCGAAGCCGGCACCTACGCCGTTGGAAAGCCAGAATACGGAAGAGTCCCAGGCCATCAACCGTCCGACCGTGCATCATGCTGACAACCCATCACAAACGACGCCGCCGCACACTATGGCAAGGGCAACAACTCCATCAGCAGCAGCCAGAGGCAGAAAAGCGAAGACGGCGGTTGAACCCACTCAAAAGGAAACTAGGACGGTCGCAACAACATGTCAGCCGCCCAATGAACCGATTCCACAAATGGACCGCTCGGTGGGCATAGCGATCCCAGCCTCTGCGGAGGAAACGACGAAATCCTCTGCGATTGCGGCCATTGCCCAGGAAGTCGATTCTACGACGATTTCGAATGACCAAACCAAAACCCCACTCGGTGCCGTTTTAGTTCCGCTGCCGTTCGCACAGGTAGAGGCGGAGACCCTTGCGCTGTCCTTGCAACCAGCCGATTCGTCGACGATTGTGAACCTCCTTTCCTATACGCCGAGGGAAGAGTCCACTGAACCGCAACGACCAGCCGAGGAAACACCGGCAAGAGTAGAAGCAGAGCCCATCGTCCTTTTCGCGCAACCCGCCGATTCATCGACGATTGCAGACAGACGTGCGCAAACGCCGCTTTCTGCTACTGGTGTTCCGCAGCCATCCAACCAAATGACGGCGAGCCCAAAAGAAGCAGAGGCTGTCGTGCTTTCGGCAAAGCCGGAGGATACTGTAGCTCTCCAAGCGAGCGCTAAAACGCCCTTGAGCGTCAATGTCCGGAGCAGGGTTGATGTGGACGAGGAGAAAATCTATGAGGACATTTTAAATCTGATCAAGAGCAAAATGGCCTTGAACCAGGCGAATCCGGTGGCGCACTCTACGCCAGCGATCGTTCTGGCCAGTCGAGAACCAGCAACCATGGGACCTGTGCCCGGACTACGGCCGATCCAGCAGACCCGGGCGGCCAGGCATGGCATCGGTTTGGCCATTGGCACAGCGCAGCCCGATATGGCTGAAAGGGTCAGGGTTCCAGTATTCGCTGAGATGCACTACCGTTATCAGTCCACTCAGCGCACCCAGCTTCAGGTTGCGGCGGGCGGGACCCGGCTTTTTTGGCCTGGTGGACGGCAGACCCTTCAAACATCGGCCGATCTGATTGGCCGCTATGGCCTGTTTCTTCATCCACGGATACAGCCCAATCTCTCTTTCGGCCTGGGTATGCTGAGCACCAGGATGCAGAGTGGGCCGTCATTAGCCAGTGGAACACTTTTGGCCGGCTGTGGTGTGAATCTGGCCCTGGCGCAGAAATGGAATCTCGGAGTGCAGATGCAGTATAAATACTGTTTACACATTCCGGCCAGTACAATTTCGATGCGACGAGACGGTTATCTACAAATAAAAGCGGAGCTTACATATACTCTTCGTCAGCTGAGCTCCATTCGGCTTCAGTCAGAGGAGAATTATTTGGCGGAGAAGCAGTGAAATAGGAAAGGGATGGAACAAAAGGGTGAAAAAATCGTTGAACTAGGTGGCAGGCGTTAGTTTCCTTCTATGGGCGTCGACCCCCCTAAGACGTTCATTCACTAACGGCCTGCCATTTTTTTGCCGTCCATCAAGTCGGCAAAATCAGGGCTTGCATTCCTTCGCGCAATATTGTAAATTAATCTCAAGCGCCCGTAGCTCAATTGGATAGAGCTTCTGACTTCGGATCAGAAGGTTGGGGGTTCGAGCCCCTCCGGGCGCGCCAAGCCTGCACTGTGCAGGCTTTTTTGTTTCAGCACAGGCGGTGAGGCTCTGTGGCTTAGAGTCAACAGTAGTGTGGATAAGTCAGTAATCAAAGGAATGGTGAGGAGTTACACCCGGCGGTTGGAGATAAGCAGAGATTTTGGGTCCAGGCGGAGCCGTAATTTTTCGCAAGAGGCGGCATCCTGATCTTTAAGCAGGCGCAGCTGGATATGGTCCTGTTGGGCGTTCAGTTCGATGACCACGGAAAAATATTGGATGAAGGGTTTAATAAATTCTGCGGCAGAGCCGGCGTTCGCAGGCAGGGTTGCGGAAAACCAGATCTGGGAGTCGAAGGCATGCGCCAGGTTCTGCCATTCCTGCAAGACCGCCTGATCTTTTTCGACGAAATGGGTCCCGTCGACAATGATCATCTTTGGCGTGAATCCACCCTGTTTCACATAGATGTCCAGGCTTTTGTGCACCGCCGTCAGATTCGAGCCGTTTTCTTTAAAATGTAAAATCAACCGGTCGCGCAACAACTCATCAAAGATCAGATTGGCGCTTTCCAGCTGATAGGCGGCCGCCACCTCTTCATACACCTGTTTATACCAATTGGCGATGTGATGGGGATCATCAGAAAAGGAGATATGCACGACTTTTTGGCCGCGGAGCAGGTGGTCGGTGGCGAAGTGAACCAGGCAGGCGGTTTTGCCCACGCCCTTTCTGGAAACAAACACTCCCAGATGGCCCGGCCCCAAACCACCATGAAGGGTTTGCTCGAGAATGCGGATGGGGCTGCGTTTAATGAGTTCTTCTTTGATCATGTGAGGTTCCTCTGGTTTCTTACATCGCCGAGGCAATATACAAAAATGTCTTGTTACAATGCAAGGTTACTTTTGCAGCTTTTGTTTTTCCTGAAAAGCTTTTTTCAGATTTTCTGCGATCGATTCAGGCACCTTGGCATAGCGGGAGAACTCCATGGTGAATTCGGCTTTGCCTTGCGTGGCTGAGCGCAGCACGGTGGAATAGCCGAACATCTCGCTCAACGGCACTTCTGATTCGATGGCGGTCAGCACTTTGTCCTCCGTTGCGCTGAGGATCATGCCGCGGCGCTGGTTGATGGTGGCCAACACCTGTCCCTGATATTCGGGCGGGGTTTCCACTCCGACGCGCATAATGGGCTCGAGGATGATGGGTTTGCAGCGCAGGTACGATTCCCGGAAAGCGCTGAACGCCGCCTGCTGGAACGCCATGTCCGACGAGTCCACCGGGTGGTAGTTGCCGTCGTTGAGCGTCACGCGGACGCCGACGATGGGAAAGCCCACCAGCGGCCCTTTTTGTAGCGCCTGGATGAATCCTTTTTCACAGGCCGGGACATATTCGGTGGGAATGACGCCGCCCTTGAGATCGTCGATGAATTCAAAATCACCCTGATGAAACGGCTCGATGATGCCGCAGACGCGGCCGTACTGACCGGCGCCGCCGGTCTGCTTTTTATGCGTGTAATCGAAAGTGGTTTTCTGCGAAATACTCTCGCGATAGGCTACCTGCGGAGCGCCGGTCTCCAGGAGAACATTATATTCACGGCGCATCCGTTCCACATACACCTCCAGGTGCAACTCGCCCATGCCTTTGATGATGGTGTCGTTGGTTTCCGGATCGACGAACGTCTGGAATGTCGGATCTTCTTTGACGAACCGGTTCAGGGCTTTGGCCATGTTCTCGCCGGATTTGTTGTCGGCCGGTTTGATGGAAAGCGAGATGACCGGGGTCGGCACAAACATCGAGGACAGGGAATAGTTCACCGTGTTGTCGGTAAAGGTGTCCCCTGATGCGCAGTCGATGCCGAACAGAGCGACGATGTCGCCGGCTTCGGCTGAAGAGATGTCCTCCATCTCGTCGGCATGCATGCGGATAAGCCGGCCGACCCGCACCTTTCTCTGGCTGCGGCGGTTAAAGACCTCGTCGCCTTTGCGCAGCGTTCCCTGATACAGCCGCACGTAGGTGAGCTGACCGAATCGGGTGTCGTCCAGTTTAAAGGCCAGCAGCACGGTCGGCAGGCTGGGGTCTGATTGCAGCACCACCTCGGCGTTGTCGTTGTCCAGGTCAAAGGCTTTGTTTTCGATCTCTTTCGGCGACGGCAGGTATTTGATGACCGCATCCAGCAACGCTTGCACGCCCTTGTTTTTAAAAGCAGAACCGATAAACACCGGTATGAAATTAAGGCTCAGAGTGCCCTTGCGCACGGCGCGGAGAATCAGATCTTCGTTGACCCGGTCTTCCAGGTAGGCTTCGGCCAGCTCATCGTCATAGAGCGACACGCGATCGATCAGCTGATCCCGTTTTTCCAGCGCGATGGGCAGCAGTTCGGTCGGGATGCTCTCTTCGCGGATGATTTCTCCGTTGGCGCCGTCAAAATAATAGGCTTTCATCGTAATCAGATCGATGATACCCTCGAACTGGCTCTCCAGCCCGATGGGCCATTGCATCAGGGCGGCGGTGTGGTTGAGTTTATCATGCAACTGATCGGCCACCCGCTGCGGATTGGCGCCCATACGATCGCACTTGTTCACAAAAGCGATGCGGGGAACCTTATAACGCGTCATCTGGCGGTCCACCGTGATGGTCTGCGACTGCACACCGCCAACGGCGCATAGCACCAGGATGGCGCCGTCGAGCACACGCAGCGAGCGCTCCACCTCGATGGTGAAATCCACATGTCCCGGCGTATCTATGATGTTGATGTCGTGATTCTTCCAGGTCACGTTGGTGGATGCGGACTGAATGGTGATTCCGCGTTCGCGCTCCAAAGCCATGGAATCCATGGTTGCGCCGTGGCCGTCCTTGCCGCGGACTTCGTGGATGGCGTGGATCTTTTGGGTGTAGTAAAGGATTCTCTCGGTCAGCGTGGTTTTGCCCGAGTCGATGTGCGCGCTGATGCCGATGTTGCGCATTTTGGTCAAGTCAATGGCCATAGGTTTCTCAAATATTGGTTAACGGGTTGAAAAACAAAGATAATAAGTTAAGCATAAATTAGGTAAAAAGCCAGTAAAATGTTGGCTGCGGCAGCTTGCTGCGCATTCAGCTCACAGGGAGTGGGATCAGACGAGGTGTATTTGGTGGTGCGGTTGAAAGGCGGACAGGATGCGTAGCCAGAGCTCCTCTTCGATCTCCGGCTGTTGATCCGAGCTGCAATAATAACGGCCGGTGAGAAGGATGGCGCCCGCGTGCACCCGGACAGACACTTGCACAGGCGGCGCGTCTTCCGCGGTTTCGATCTCGTCGGCGGCCATGCGCTGCTGCAGGATTTGTTGCAGCGTCTCCCGGGCTTCCTGCCAGTTGCTGTCCAGTCGCAGGGCCACTTGGATCTCATACCAGAGGGCGTGCGCGCCCTCGGTGTCGTTCACGATCGGCTGCGTCAGCACCAGGTTGTTGGGAATTTTAATGACGCGATGTCCGGCGGGTTCGGCGGGAAGTCTCTCATCCAGTTCCACCAGGGTGATGTAGATCATGTTCATCTCCACCACTTCGCCGTAATGCTCGCCGATTCTGATGTGATCGCCGATTTTGAACAACTGGCGCCAAGCGATGACGCTCCAGGAGGCGATGTTCAGAATGAGCTCTTTTAAGGAAAGGATCATGGCGGCGAGCAGCAGGGTCAGCACGATGAGCAGGGATTGAAATCCCTCCAGCCATAACCGGCCGATCAGCACCAGGCCGAGCAGAAAGGCGGTATAGCCGACGATCTGCCGCGACAGTTCGCGCGTGCGCTCATCTTTGATGCGCTGCGACAACAGCCGCAGGACGATGCTGCGCAACAGCCAGATAAGCAGAACCAAAATGAAAGAACTGATCAGCTTGACTTCCGTTTCGATGATCAGGGTGTTGATGGTGTCGAGAATGCCGGTGTTTTTCATAAGGCGTGTACCAACGGGTAAAAGGGTTACGGTGTATACTGTTCGGTTTCCAGCACAACCCCGCTGGGCAGGGTGGCGGAGAACAGGCGCAATTGAGTGTGCAGCTGTGCGGCGGTCTCGGGTTTGACCGCATAAAAAGAGACCACCGGCTGGTCCGTCGTCACTTTGCGGCGGCCGAGGAACAGTTTGCCGATGCAGACCCACTGGTTCGGCAGCAACGGATAGTAATGATCGTAGATCATGGCCAGTTGGACCCCATGGCGTTGCGCCAGGCTGTCCATCCATACCGCAGAGGATTGATGGCGTTTCAATGGCAGCACATCCGGCGATGCCAGCCCCCACACATCCAAAACATAGTGGTCGGCGTGAAAGGCCACACAACCGAGATCGTTCACCGCCACCGGCGCGTGCACATAGTCCCTGTTGAACCGGGCCATCTGATGCTGCTGTTGATAGATGTTGTTGCAGCCCAGCGGCGTGTACAGCCAGTTTAGCGCAAAGGGCAGCGCCAGAACGGCATAGACGCCGCCAGGAATCCAGAGCGGTTTTTTTATCAGCGACGGGCCATAAAGATACGCCAGGATGAAAAGAACAAAACCGAGGATGTATATCTCGTAGCGGTCCGCCCATCCAAAGCGGCCCAGAAGCACGTGTGCGACCACAGCACAGAGGGTCAACGCCGTCAGCAGCCGGCAGGACGGCCGTGTTAGTATGGCCGCGAGCAGCGGGATGAGACTGAGGAGCAGGACCAGGGCCTGCCGCTGGCCAAGGTTGGTCAGGACGTTGCTCCACAGGGAGTTGTGCCCGCCGAACAGGGTGATGGACTTGGCGTGGATCGAAGCGGGCAACCAACCGAGCGCATGGGCATGCAAAAAGAGGGAAAAGCCCGCCAGCAGGCCGGCAACGATCAGGCCCAACGTCCACGCGGCAGCGTGTTGATGACGCCGCAAAAGCCAGAGCACGCCGATGAGAGTCAGGACGGTGTTTTCATAACGGACCAAGGGGCCGACCACCAGGGCTGTGTAAAAGCCCCATCCCGGCGGATCGCCCTCTTGGCTGCGCACCAGCCCTTCGGCGGTGAGAAGGGCAAGAAGGAGTTGCAGGGTGTGCTCCATGCCGGTAAAGACGAGGCCGATCAGGTTGAACGCCGGTATCATCAACAGGGTGAGGATTGGGCTCCAGGGACGATGTACGTCCGCGCGGAACAGCCGGCTGAAGAAGCGAGCGCAGACCAGGAGGATGAGGAAGGCGGATGCCAGATTGATGAACAAGGGAACCAGGACGTAGCCTGTCAGCGAGGCGAACGGGCTCAGCAGGAGCGGCCAGAGGATGCTGGAGCTGGGGGCGGAAAAATCTCCTGGGTTGATGCCATAATGGCCCAGGCTGATCTGCCGGCCCAGGGCCAGATGGATGTAAGCGTCGTCCAGCGAGTAAGTGAATGTTCCTTCATTCAGTTTAACCGTCGCCGCTGTTTCCAGCAGCACCAGTGCGATCCATACCAAATAGGGCCATGCCGTTTTGCTGAAGGGGATCTTCACTGCGGACAGCAGACCGACTGGAACCAGAGAGCCGGACAAACGATAGGACAACGACCAGAGTTTTTTCATAGTCTGACCGTTTGTTTGGCGCCGCTGGTCATGCGGTCGCTTCGGTGACGATGGCGATGCCGGCGCTGACGCCCAGCCGGTTGGCGCCGGCGGCGATCATAGCCAGGGCGGTCTGCCGGTCGCGAATGCCGCCGGAGGCCTTGACGCCGAGCGCCTCGCCGACCACACGCCGCATCAGCGCGACGTCCTCGGTCTTGGCGCCGGCCACGTTAAAGCCGGTGGAGGTTTTGACGAAATGGGCGCCGGCCTCTTTGGCCAGCACGCAGGCGATGATCTTTTCCTCGTCGGTCAACAGACAGGTCTCCAGAATCACTTTGACCCGGCTGGGGTGAGCGGCCCGAACCACGCGTTGAATGTCGTCGCGTACGAAAGGAATGTCGCCGGATTTCAGGCGGCCCACATTGAGCACCATGTCCACCTCCGCCGCGCCGTCCTGCACCGCCCGTTCGGTTTCCGCGACCTTGAGGCAGGTGCAATGGGCGCCGAGGGGAAAGCCGATCACCGAACAGACCTTCACCCCGCTGCCGGCGAGCTGCTGGCTGCAGGTTTTCACCCAGCAGGGATTCACGCAGACAGAGTAAAATCCGTACTGCATCGCCTCCCGGCACAGCTGGATGATCTGTGCTTCGTTCGCCTCCGGCTTGAGCAGCGTATGGTCGATGAGCCCGGCCAGGGAGTTTGGTTGGGCCGGAACGCCGGTCAGTTCGTTGTACACGGCGTTTATTATTTTTTCCGTTTTTTCTTGCATGAGGATGTTACGCCTGGTTTATGTTCTTTCTTCGTGCCAACGCCTCCAACCGCATATGGTCCTTGGCGTTGTCGTTGATGTCCATGGTGGCCTGATCGATCATGTGATCCGTGCCGCCGCTGTGCCGAACCACCTTGTAGATCGGCTCCCACACGCGGCCGATGCGATACCGTTCCGCGCATTTGTTCACCAGTTCATAATCTTCGCCGTAATTGCGTGAAAAGGGACTGTCATTCATTCCGAACCAGCCCAGTTCTTCCAGCACTCGGATTTTGATGGAACGCGGCGCTCCGGCGCCGCCGATGCGCAGCAGGTTGTTGCGCCCGTTTTCTTCGCTCCATTCGTCATGAGTTACCACAAACGGTTTGCCGTCGACCAGCACCGGCCGGATGGCGCCGTCGGCCGTTTTTTCAAACACTTGATAGGAGCCGATCACCATGCCGATGCGATCGTCTTGGTCATAGGCGTGAAGAATTTTTTCCACCGCCTGTGGAAACAGCAGATCGTCCGAATCAAGTTGAACATAGTATTTGGCTTTCGAGCTCTGCAGGGCGTCGTTGAAGCACAAGCCCAGTACATTGAGGTCGTGCACCAGCAGCCGCACGGCCGGTTTGTGCGGATCATAGCGGTCGCCTCCGGGCAGATAGCGTTGAACCTGCGCTACGGTAGGATCCTCTTCGCCGCCGTTGCAGACGACGACGCACTCGATGTTCTGCACGGTCTGAGCCTGAACCGATTCGATGGCCGGGCCGATGAACTCGGGTCGATTGAAAACCGGGATGACCACGCTGGCGATACAGGAGCGAAACGCCGCTTCCTCCTCCGCGGTGTATTGAACCGAATGGTAGTTCTGTCCGGGGGCGAGGAAAGCGCCGATGCGTCGCAGGTGCTCGGTGACGATGGCCTCCAGCTCCTGTTGCACCTCTTTGCCGGTTTTCAGATAGGCGAACACATCCAGCCCCTGTTCCGCCGCGTGCACGCGATAGGGCGCGCCGTTGAAACGGTTGGAGATGTGCACCAGATGGCCGCGTTCAAACGCCTTCAGGCGAAGATCATACAGGGGGTTGAATCGGTAGCGCTCATCACAAAAGCCGATCTGCTGCAAAAAGCTGCTGCGGAACAGGAGACAATATCCCAGGTCCCAGGAATCGGTCAGCCGGCCCGGGTGCCATTCCAGCAATTTGCGCGGTTTGACCTCCCCATGGTCGATCAGGTCATAATCCGCATACAGCAGCGGACAAAGCGGATTGCGCTCCATGACCATATTATAAAACGTTGCGGCTGATTTTTTAAATTCAATCAGGTTGCTGTGGTTGTTGCAGATCAGCACATAGTCGCCCTGCGCCCGATGCAGCGCGGCGTTCAGCGCTTTGCTGCGCTGGTCCGTTTCCACGTCCACATGGATAAAGCCGAACTCCCGGCACAGGGCCTCCGCCTCGTCCATGTGGCCATAGCAGATCACCTCGAACCGGCGATCGGATTGACCGGCCAGAGAGGCCAAGGTCTTGGCCAACAGCGTTTTGCCGGTGGAAGAGGGTTCCGGCGTTGTCAAAACGATGGAAAGTTTCGGCTTCATCGACGATCTCCTTAAGCGGGCCGGCGCTGTTTCCACCGGCGCTGTGTCCGCTAATTTAGTTAATTGCGCGCTGAGGTCCAAATAAAATGTTGTCCTAAAACGCAGTGAAGGGGAGGAAGCGATGATTCTGGCCTTTGATTTTTGTTTTTTTCTTTATACTTTGCAGCTGTCCGGCGTCGGCTGCTGACGCCGGTATGCGGCCAGAGCATTTCGATCCTCCAGCAAGCGCGGGGTTCGTATGAAAAACATTGCGGCGATCATCCTTGGCGGCGGCCGGGGCACGCGTCTCTATCCCCTCACCCAGGTACGCGCCAAACCGGCGGTGCCGTTGGCCGGCAAGTACCGGTTGATCGACATTCCGATGAGCAATTGCCTGCATTCGGGCATTGAAAAGATCTATGTGCTCACCCAAT
>JAKJDB010000708.1 GCA_022706175.1 Candidatus Zhuqueibacterota bacterium
TGATTTGAATCTGGGTGGTGTCCAGATGCACCTCTTTGGCGGTCCAGCTGATTCGAGCCGGTACATCCAACGCAACCCGAGCGCGCAGATAATCGGACGCGCTGACCCGGCCATAGGTCACGCCATCGCCCACCCAGGCCTGTCCGGCGATCGCCAGATGCGTGGGACGAATATCCATGAACTCAACGATGGGACTGTTCTGCGCGGTAAACAGGGGCAGCCGCGTGCGCACTTCGCCGCTGCCGCCCGCCTGAATGCGCTCATCGATGGTGAAAGAGACGCTCTGGCCTTTGTCGTTCCAGGCCCGCAGCGTGCCTTCAAACCGAAGCGGCAGCTGAATGCTGTTGAAAATATCCAGCGTGAGCCTGGCGTCGCCGAAACGGACATGATCGAGATCGTCGAGACGCTCGGGCAGCGAGAGGCTGCGGAAGACCGTGTCCAGCACCACCTCCTGCTCTTGCAGACGGCCGGACAGATGATCGATCGCCAGATCAGAGAACAGGACATGGACGGACAGCTTGCTTTTTTGATCGAGCACATAGAGCTGATCGCCCAGATCCCGGGTCACGCCGTTGAAATCGATATTCAAAAACTGCTGCGCACCGTTCGCCGGCAGATCCAGCCGGGCGACGAACCGGTGCAGATCGATCCGGCTGACGGAGCGGGAATAGGAGGTGAGCGGTATGACAAATTGGAGCGGATCCCCGCTGCTGTTTTTAATCTCCGGGAATTTCCACGACAGAGTCTCTGCGGAGATGGGCGTGTAGTTGTCCAGCGTCACCGCCACTTTACCCCGTTGAAACGCCAGTTCTTCAACCTGCAGGGTCGAGCCGGGAAGCAGTTCGATGGATTCATTTTCCTGCAACGTGAGACTGGGAAGTTTAGCTTGCAGATAAGAAACCCGCATCTCATCGATCTGCGTCAACACCTCCAGCGACTGGTCCGGCCGGACCGGAACCGCGACGCCGGCAGAGCCGGCCACAGAGCCGGAGATCAGCCACTGGTTGTTCTCCGGAATGCGTTTAGAGGAAAAGTCCAGCGCTACCAGCACCGAGTCATAGGGATTGATCCGCGCCACGCGCGGCGCGCTGAGCAGAATATCGCCGGTGACGCCGTCGCGCAGCTGCAGCGCCACATTTTCCAACGCCACCGGCAAACGGCTGTAAAGGCGCAGCCGGCCGCGGCCGGTCTCGATGACCGCGGAACGGAAACGGTCGTCCGCATGCTTTACCCCCGCCACCCGCTGAAATACGGCCGGGTGAATGATGACGTTCTGTCCCTCTTTGCCCGCCGCTTCACTGCACAGCTGCGCAAAGCCAAAGTGATCATAGCCGACGATCATGTCCGGTATCGTCAAATCGGTGAGCGCCACCTCAAAGGTCTGTTCAAAATCATCGAGAACAAAATTCTCGCCGATGGCGGCGGCCGCGATCTCCTCTTCCACGTGAAAGCCCAGACGGCCGTCCGCGTCGAACATCACCCGGTCTTCGTTCTCGACCATCTCCCTCACGCTGTAGGAGCGGTCCACCAGCGGAATGTTCCATTGGGTCTGCCAGCTCGGCGCCTCGGGCGATTTCAGCGAACAACCGGCGCAGAACAGCAGGAGAATACTGAACGGTCTCATGAACCTGGAGTACATCATTCTTTTCATCACCCTTCACCGGGCCAACGCGGCCAGTATAAACGCTGCAGCGCCCATGCCGATCACCGGGTAAGCGCCGCGACAGGCTGCGGTCTTTTGATCGTAATGCTCCGGGATCATCTCTGCATTGCCGGCCGCCTGGCTCATCACCCACTCCCAGAGCAGATCGGCCTCCTGTTTTTTCTTCATCCGCATCATGGCCGGGATCATGCGCAGAGTGACGAACAGGTTCTCCTCGCCGACTCCGGCGTTCACCGTACGGCCCAACGCATAGCCGCGCGTCGGACTGATGCGCAAGTGCGAGTCCAGCGCCGCCAGAGTGGTGCGTGCGGATTTCCAGTCCGGAAGCACCACGCCCCAGTTGACCGCTTCCATGGTCGAGCTGTCCAGCAATTCCGGAAACGATCGCTTTTCCAGACTTCTCGTCAGCACCTTGGCCTTGCCCACTGTCAGCCGGGTCAGAATGCTTTCGCGCAGGCGCGCTGATTTTTCCGTGCACTGTTTCAGAACCGTCGCGTCCTGCAGCGTCCGGGCCAGCACCGCTGCGCAGGTCAAACCCTGAAAGGCGGCGGCAGAGGTGTAGAGAAACTGCTCGCCGGGCGCCGGCGCATCCCACAGGCCGGAATCAGCGCGGATCAGGTCGTTGCCGGCAAAGGAGACCAGCAGCGGCTGCACCACATAGTCTTTGACCAGGGACCATACCTGA
>JAKJDB010000709.1 GCA_022706175.1 Candidatus Zhuqueibacterota bacterium
GTCCCTCCCCTTTTTGCCGATGTTCATAGGTGATCGTAGCCCGCCAGGCAGAGACCGGCCAATAGGACAGTCCGGCCGACAGCCGGCTAAAGTCGTTGCCCAGGAAGTGGCCCAGCGGCAGGCGGCGATGCAGCCATTTTTCCCAGGGATTCACAGTATTGTAGGTACGATTGGCGACGGCGGTGTACTCGGCGAACAGATCCACCCCGTTCAGCCAAAACGGATCCGACCAGTCGATACCCAGCAGATAGCCCCATTCAGCCGGCTCCTTGTCGCCTGGGCCGGAATTTTCAACCTGCAGATCATCGATGAGCAGGTCGGCATAGAAGAACCAGTTGCGCGCCGGCTTGACCGCCATCTGCAGGCTGCCCATGGTGTTGGCCGCATCGGGACCGTTCATCTGTTCTGCATGAAAAAAAGCAATGGGATTGCAGTAGGCCAAACTCATCCCGGTCTCCGGCCCGCCATAGATCACCGCCTCCTGCACCGCCACCGAGAGAAACCGCCACGGCTGAACTTCCAGTCGATGGCCGGACAGGTAGCGGTTTTGCCGGCCGGCTGTTCCTGCCACCGCATACCGGCCTGGGTCCAGAGTGGCGGTGAAAAACTGATAATGGAACAGCTGATGATGATAGGACAGCATCAGCTGATCCAGCGGCCGCGAGCGATCGGAGATGAACAGCGCAGCGTCCCGGCCGGGACCGAGGCGAAGAAAATCCCGGCCGATCTTGAACTCCAATCCATCTCGATACAGGCGCAGAAAGGCCTGTTCGGTATAACCGGCGAAACCGTTCTGCTGAATGCCGAGATAATCGGGCTGATTGTCCAGCCGCGAATCAGCGACCATTACGTTGTACAGCTGCAGCCACGGTCTGAGCTGTACGCCCAGATGCAGGCGATGCACGCCCGCGTAGTACTTGGTCGAATGATCATCCGCATAGCGCTCGTCCAACTGAGCGCCGATCAGCAGGGATCCGGTTTGCAGGCCTTTGTGTTGTAGCCAGGTGTGCAGATACAGGCTGCGTTCATAGGCCACCGCCGACGCACGCGTGGGGCTGGTCAAGTCGTTGCTGAGCGCTTGTTGCAGATCCTCTGCAGTCCACGGCCGGCTCAAAGGAGAAAGCTGCCAGAGGTATCCCCGTGTTTGCAGAAAACGGATATAGTCATCGGACCAATGGGACGGCCGCACGGTCTGGCCCATGATCGCTGCCGACCATAGCCAAGTCAGAACAACGAAGATTCTCTTGATCATGGATCGCTTTGCGAAAGAGTGAGAGTGTCTGTGTCGAACTGCGCCATTTTCAGTACGTGATCGTCGCCTTGGCCAGATCCAACACCATCTTTTTGTTCCCGTGTCTGATCTCCATCTTTTGACTGCCGGTGGCGGACTGGAGATACGGTGAATCAAACAACGGATAATCGGTCGGATCATCGTTCCGGCCGTTCACCAGGCGCCGGCCGCTGTAATCGAACTCGAGCACATCGCCGTCCAACGTGCGATAGCGCACACACAGGGTGCGCTCAAAGTCGATGGGTTCCACCAGATTGGCTTTGATCGCCGCCTGAAAATCGGAGAACGACTTGCATTCCTCCGGCCGTTTGACCTCCAGGATAAAACCGTTTTTAACGTCATGGCTGCGCAACCGCCAGACCTGTTTTTCTTCGATCCACTCGTATTTCTTCAGCGGCCGGAAGGCAATATAAACTGTTGGCGTGCGGCCGAAAATCCACCCGGAGGCGTCTTCGATACGCTCCTGCAGGTCTTTGGAGAAAAAGCCGTCATAGTGCCGATAGACCACATCCTGTCCGCTGAGATCGTAGAGGCCGATCAGTGTGTTCTTGTATTGCAAAAGTTTTTCATAGGGCGAGGAGCCCACCAGTTTATCCTCTTTGTCGTAGGTGGTTTTGGAATCCACCACATCCGCCACGATGGAACCGAGCAAAGAGGTGAACAGGGAGCCCATGTCTCGGGCGGAATAATAGGGATGCAGGGTAAACAGCGTGGTCACTTCTCCCGGTTTAACCGCTTTCCAGGTCAGCGCCCAGGTGTGCTGCAGGATCTGTTCGGTGTGGCCCCATTGAATGCTGCCCAGCGCGGTCGTCGGCGTCATGTACATGACCTTATTCACCGTTGGGTTGCGCTCCTCGTAATAGCGCAGCCGGTTGCGCGACCGCTTGCGCTCGTAGCTGACATACGGTTGACTGCGGTCCGTGGCGATTTGATAAAGGATGTCCGGCAAGCGGTAATCGCTCATGGCGCACACCAGGCAGTTGCCGAGGAAATTGACCGGTTCTCCCTTGCGGTTGAACAGCGGTCGGTCGCCGAGAAAAAAAGCGGCGGTCTT
>JAKJDB010000710.1 GCA_022706175.1 Candidatus Zhuqueibacterota bacterium
CATCCAGGTTCGGCTGTTTCTTCTCATCAGCGTTCTGGCGTTCCTTTCGCCCGCCCCATCGATCTTCGCCGTCAATCGGGCGGTCACGGCTGATCATACCAGCGTCGATCGCTTTGGTTCGATTCCCGCTGATCAGATCCTCGCTGCGGCTAAAAACTTTCGCATCTATTTCGGCCATACGTCCCATGGCATGCAGATCACCATCGGCTTGCAGGTTATCCAGCAGAATGTGGGCGCCCCCTACCTGGTCGCCGCTGACTGGAGCCTGCCGTCGGCTGCCAACACCCTGTGCATCCGCGACCGCACCGACACCTGGGCGCCTGAGGATTTTTTCCCCACAGTGCCTGATGCGCTGGCAAAGAATCCAGAGATCAATACGGTCATGTACATGTGGTGCGGTCAGCCCGAAACCGCCGAATGGCAGGCGCTGCTGCAGGATTACATCGGCCGGATGAACGCCCTCGAGCAGCAATACCCCAAAGTCCTTTTTATCTACGCGACCGGCAATGCGCAGCAGACCGATTGCTCCGGAGACAGCAGAAACCAATTCAACATCGCCCTGCGCGAGTACTGCCGTTCTCAGGGAAAGCCCCTTTTCGATTTCGGCGATATCGATGCCTGGAGCAATGGGGAGATGGCCACCTATGTGGTTCCCAACTGGTGCGTCCATGCCGGCCAATCCATTCCCAAGGAGCATCCGAACTATTATGAACCCAACGGCCCTGGTCACACCACTCTGGCGAGCTGTGAAAACAAAGGCAAGGCCTTTTGGTGGCTGTTGGCGAATCTGATCGATACCAACACTCCGGTCAAACTCGCTTCCTTCAAGGCGGAGGTCCGTGGAGAGGGCGTACAGATCAGCTGGCGCACCGAGCTCGAGTGGGACCATTTGGGTTTTTCTCTCGAGCGAAGCGAGGATGGGCAAGCTTTTACCGAGATCGATTTTATTCCCGCGGTCCGCGGCGGCAGCAGCGGCCAGGGTTATTCCTACCGCGATGCCAAGGTGAAACAAGGAGTTCACTATTTTTATCGGCTCAAGGAGATCGGCCGCGATGGCCGTTTTGAATATTATGGCCCTGTTCAAGTGACCGTACCTCTGCCCAATCGCTTCGGCCTGCTCAACGCTTACCCGAATCCATTCAACCAATCCACCTGCATCGCTTATTCTCTGCCGGCGGATGTCAAGGTGCAGTTGGACATCGTTGATGCCGGCGGCGCGCATGTCCGGCGTCTGGAAAACGGCTGGCGCAGCAGAGGCGCCTATGAGGTGTCCTGGGATGGCTGCGATGATTCAGGAATCGTTTTGAGCAGCGGCGTCTTTCTGGTGTTGCTCACTACAGATCAATTTCGTGACATGAGAAAAATGGTGCTGATGAGATGATTTTCCCCCGGCTCCTGTCAGATTGTACCTGTGGAAAAAACGCCGAGCTCATACGGCCGGGGATTCGGCCTTAGCGATAATCATCCAAGCGGATGAGATCGTCGTAGGATTCTTTTTTCCGGATCAGCCGGTGGCTGCCATCAAGGGCCATGACGATGGCCGGACGCGGCAGAGAAAAATCGTTGGCAAAGGAGGTGAAATAGGCGCCGGCATCCATGATGGCGAGGAGATCGCCCGCTTGCAGGAGCGGCAATTTCTTGCTTTTAAGAAAGAAGTCCATGGGTGTGCAGATCGGACCGGCCAGACCGCACCGTTGGTTCGCAGGTGCGGCCATACGGTTTGCCACAAAGATTTCATGGTACTCGAAGGTAAGAGGCCGTGCGATGTTGATCCCTGCATCCAACAGTGCGATGGGAAATCCGTGTGCGGTTGTTTTCAGGTCACCGACGCGGGTGAGGAGGATCTCGGCGTTGCTGGTGAGAGATCGACCTGGTTCAAAGAGCAGGGCCGGGGGATCGATCCTGAAACGAAGGCATAAAGCCTGAAACGTGGCGACCAGGTCATCGATGATCCGGCTGACCGGCTTGATTTCCTCCACGCAGGGGGGACGGTAGGGTTTATAGAAAAAAGTATTCAGCTTGCTCTCGCGGTTTTCAAGCGCGCGCACCGTGGGTACGCCAAAACCGCCGCCCAGATCGAGATAGCGAAGATGGAGCCCCAGGTCTGATTGGATGGCCTGCAAGAGTTCAAAGACATGGGCCAAGGCGCTCTGGTAAAGGTGGGCGTTCTGCAGGTTGGTGCCGAGATGAAAATGAATCGCCTGGGGATCGATATGGGGGCAGCCCGCCATTTTGCGAAAGGCCGCCAGTGCCTCGCCGTTTTCAAGTTTAAGGCCGAACTGGGCGCCCCAGCCGACGCCCGGGCTGACGCGCACGCCGACGCACGCCGTTTTT
>JAKJDB010000711.1 GCA_022706175.1 Candidatus Zhuqueibacterota bacterium
AATATCCTCCGCTATTTCCTCTTGCTTTTATCTGCAGCTAATGATATCTTAACCAATCCATCGACCATTCACAAGAGGACCCCATGAGCATCTCTATGTTATCAGCTGTTTTGTTGTTAGGGCTTGCCGCCGCATGCAAATCCGAACCCATCACTCAGGACCAACGCATGGAGTGGTGGCGCCGATCCCGGTTCGGCCTGTTCATCCATTGGGGTTTGTATGCGATCCCCGCAGGCATCTGGAAGGGCAGATCGATTCCCGGCATCGGCGAATGGATCATGTACAGCGCCAAGATACCGGTCAAAGAATATCGCAAGCTCGCGGAACAATTCAATCCGCAAAAATTCGACGCCAAGGCCTGGGTGGGGCTGGCCAAAGCCGCGGGTATGAAATACATCACCATCACCTCCAAACATCACGACGGTTTTGCCCTGTACGGTTCCAAGGCCTCCTCGTACAACATCGTCGATGCCACCCCGTTCAAACGCGATCCGATCAAAGAGCTGGCGGAAGAATGCCGCCGGCAGGGCTTAAAAATGTGCTTTTACTATTCTCAGGTGCAGGACTGGAATGAACCGGGCGGCTACGGCAACACTTGGGATTTTCCCGTGCAGGGGGATTTTCAAAAATACCTTGACGAAAAAGTCAAGCCGCAGCTCACCGAACTGCTGACCCAGTATGGACCTGTGGGCATGATCTGGTTCGATACGCCCTACAACATTTCCGCAGAGCAGGCGCAATCGCTCAAGGACCTGGTGCGCCGATTGCAGCCGGCCTGCATTATCAGCGGCCGGCTCGGCGGCGGCGTCAAGACCGATTATATCTCCACCGGCGATAATGTGGTGCCCGGCTCTATGATCGCCACCGACTGGGAGGTGCCGGCCACCCTGAACGACACCTGGGGATTTAAAGTGGAAGACCACGCCTGGAAGTCCCCTCGACTGCTGACCATCATCCTGTTCGACATTGTCGCCAAAGGGGGCAACTATCTGCTGAATGTAGGCCCCACTGCCGAAGGCGTGATCCCCGCCGAGTCGGCGGCCATACTGCATAAAATGGGCGAATGGATGTCGGTGAACGGCGAATGCATCTATGGAACCGAAGCCAGCCCGTTCCAACGCGAATTCGGCTGGGGCAACATCACCCGCAAAGGCGACAAACTCTTTCTGGGTTTTTATCAATGGCCGGCCGATGAATTTTATCTCGAAGGGCTGCTGACGCGGGTGGAAAAAGCCTGGCTGCTGGCGGATCCTGATCAGAAGGGGCTGGCCTTTCAGCAGACTCTGCACTCGGACACCGAAAGGCCGCGGCTCACTCTCCATCTGCCGTCGACAGCGCCCGATGAAGCCGTGTCAGTGGTGGTGCTGCAACTGGCCGGAGAGCCGATGGTGCAGCAGGGCTTGTTCCAAAGCGGCGACGGCAGCGTGCTCTTGCCCGGCGTGCTGGGAAAAATCAGCCGCAACGGCGAGGAGGCTCAACTGAATTTTGGCTCACGCACCGGCGGATCGGACGGCTGGCTGGATCCCGCCATTGCCATCGACTGGGATTTCCATTTGGAAAAACCCGGCCGCTATCGCGTGGACATCATCACCATGGAGACCGGTCAGCATGGCGACCCGGCCTGGGTGGGCGGTCACACCTTTGAGATTCACAGCACCGCCGGCCTACAGGGTGTGATTCGAGCGGATGAAAAAGAGTACAGTCCGCGCGCACATTATTGGCACCGCATACACACCCATGCCGGCCACCTTACCTTCGACCGTCCCGGCAGCCAACACCTGCGGCTGCAGCCGCTGTCCATCAATCCGGAACAATGGCCGGATGGCCGACCTGGCTTTACCTTTAAGGAAATCATTCTGACACCTGCAGACTGAGGCCGCAAGGGCTGAAATTTAAAAAACGATTTCAGCGCCGGCTGCGCCGGACAATAGCATGACGTCGCATGGGGGCCAAGAGAAGGAGAAGCTTGCATGAAATCCTATGAACGGCTTGCACGACGAATGGTTGCCGGCGCAGCGCTGTTGCTGTTGTCTCTCGGTTGCCGGTCGCAGGAAACAGGGCCGGTTGTTCAAGAGGCGCGCTATCTCGCTGATCCGGATTCTGAACGCGTCAAAACCATCCTCTTTGCCACCATCGCTCCGGATCTCCTCTACGAACGGGCGGATTTTTTCGCCCAAAACGGCATGCATGGCTTTATGATGGCGCACATCATGGCCAGCTGGCAGGACGATATCTGGAAGCAGCCCACGGTCTACACTCCGCATGCGCCGGCCGGAAGAGTCGTTGGTGAAGCCAATCTGCTGCTGCAGAAATGCCGGCGGACCAACCAG
>JAKJDB010000712.1 GCA_022706175.1 Candidatus Zhuqueibacterota bacterium
GTTCGATCAAGGAGGGTTGCCTGCGCGCTTACCGTTGCGGCTTTGAAGGGGTGAGCATTCACGGTGAAGTGTCCAGCATGCATATTCCTGCGGCGCTGAACTATCTGGCGTTTTCTCATTTTATCCATTGGCCGGAGGATTCCCTGCGTCAGTTCGGCCGTAAAACCCTTGGCCCCGTGTTCGGCGCGGAGGAGGAGGGAGAGTCCTTTGCTGAACACCTCGCTTATCTGGATGCCGCTGCTCTGACCGATAGGATGAAAAAGGATATTCATCGACGCTGTAAAGCCTGTTCTGACGCGGTGTACCAGGGCCAGGGCCTGATGAAATTCCGCTTCTGGAACTGGCTGGAGCGTCAGAGCCTCGGCGAGGGCGAATCTCAGACGGTAAATATTTTTTGATTTTTTCAAAGTGTTCGCGATTCGCTTGCGCGTGCGGACCAGATAAAACAGAATAAAATCTGCAAAGAGGTAAACCATGGCCCCATCTGTTATCGACTGAATTTTTTCTCTCCTTCGGCATTCCGGGGAAAATGGAAGGCGAGCGTTATAAAAAAAAGTCCGGACATCGTACGCGAGCTGCTGGCCAAGGATCCCGGTTTTTCCGCGCCCGCTCGTCATATCCTTTTCAAACGCTGGGATTTATCAACCGCCCAGGATGCGCCGGAAGTGGTTATCTTTTTTGCCAATGCGGATGAGAGCTTTCTCACGATAACATCTTGGCAGCATGTGCGTTCGCGGATAAGAAGCGGCACGAGGACAACGTTTTGAGCGCCGGCGGGAAGGGGAGGCAGTGGTCAGTCGGTTTTCACACAGTCGCGCGTTCGATAATGAGAAAAGAATTCGCCGTCAGCTCAGCCTGCCGGCGAATCCGGTCAGGAGTGAGGGTCCTTGTAGTGCCTGGCCAGCCGCTGCAGTTCGGCTTGCAGCTCGGCGATGATCGATGTACAGGCCGGGTCGCCGTACAGATTGTGCATCTCGCGTGGATCCTTCTGCAGATCGTACAACTCCCAGGCGTCGATATCGTCGTAGAAATGGATCAACTTCCAGCGCGGAGTGCGCACGCCGTAATGGCGTTTTACCATGTGCACCGCAGGATGTTCATAATAATGGTAGTAAAATGATTGCCGCCAATGGGTCGGCGGCTGTCCGCTCAGCACAGGCCGCAAGCTCTCGCCCTGGATCTCCTCTGGTATGGCCACTCCCGCATAGTCGAGAAAGGTGGGGGCCAGGTCGATGTTGAGAGCCATCTCTTCGCAAAGGCGTCCGGGAGCGATGCCGCGCGGGTAGCGGATAACCAGCGGAGTGCGCAGCGATTCTTCGTACATGAAGCGTTTGTCGAACCAACCGTGTTCGCCGAGAAAAAATCCGTTGTCCGAGGTGTAGATAACCAGGGTGTCTTGCCGTAATCCGGCCGTGTCGAGGTAATCGAGCACACGGCCGATGTTTTCGTCCACCGCAGCCACGGTGGCTGTATAGTCCTCAAGGTATCGCTGATATTTCCACAGCGCGAGCTCTCGTCCTTTGAGACTGCGGCTGCGAAAATCGTCGATGATGGGTTGGTAGGCCGCATTCCAGCCCTGCCGCTGTTCCGGGGTCAACCGTTCATAGCTGCTGCGCCAGATTGGCTGGTCGCTTTTTCCCTCAGGAGTGGCCAGCTCCACCGGGGTCAGGGGTATCTTGAGATCGTAGCAGAGCAACATATGCCGGGCGATCTCCATCTCCTGCTCCCGCGCCGCCGCACTGCGGCCGCTATAGTCGTCGAAAAAATTTTCCGGCACCGGAAAGCGGGTGTTGCGGTTAAGGGTATAATGGCGCGGGGCAGGCATCCAATTGCGGTGCGGCGCCTTGTGGTGGAGCAACAGGCAGAAGGGTTTGTCCCCCTTGCGTTGGTCAAGCCACCCCAGGGCGAAATCAGTGGTCAGGTCCGTGACGTAGCCCATGCGGCGGCTCTGCACTCCCATCTCAATGAAATCGGGATTGTAATAGTGCCCCTGGTCCGGCAGAATGTTCCAGTAGTCAAAGCCGGTCGGATTGCTCTTGAGATGCCACTTGCCGACAAGGGCGGTCTCGTAGCCGGCCGCCTGCAGCATTTTGATAAAGGTGGGCTGACTGCCGTCAAAAGTCACCTTGTTGTCGATCTGGCCGTTCATGTGGCTGTACTTACCGGTCAATAGCGTCGCTCGGCCGGGCGCACAGATGGCGTTGGTGCAAAAGCTGTTGCTGAAGCGCACTCCCTCAGCGGCGATGCGGTCGATGTTCGTCGTCCGGTATCCCATCAGCCCGTTGCTGTAGCAGCTGAGATTGCTCTGGCCGATGTCATCGCCCCAGATG
>JAKJDB010000042.1 GCA_022706175.1 Candidatus Zhuqueibacterota bacterium
GTTTCATAGCCCGGCAAGGCGCCACCCAGATAGGAGAGCCAGTACCGGTCATCATACGTTTGCAGGCGCCATTCGCCCTGCCAGTGATAATCGATCAATGCCAAGCCTGCTGCCGCCTGTTCCGCATCCCAGCCGGCGCCGCTGCGCTGCAGAATAGGCCCCTTGGCTGTCCAGTGCAGCAGGTCCTCGCTCTCCGCCAGTCGAGTCTCATAACCACGGCCGTCAAAAGCGATATAGATCATAAACCAGCGGTCCTGATGACGAAAGACATTGGGACAATCGATCATCTCTTCAGCGCTGCCGCGCAGCACGATGCCGTATTTATACGGCGTTTTGACCATTTCATAGATTTCCGCCATGCGGCGGCCATTCACGGTCATGCCGTCTCCTTTGGCTGGAATGATTCGACGCATATGAGTCTCCTGTCTGCAGGCGGAAAGCAGCAACAGCGCAGCGAGCACCACCATCCGGCCGGTCATCACTCTGGCCAATCATCTGAGCGAAAAGAAGAGGCGGGAAGGCCCTCTTTATTGAACAGAGAGGCATCAGCGGTGTTGCTCCATGCGTAGCGTACGGCAACCGGCTGCTTTACCTTCACGGCCTTAACGATGACCTGATTCTTGCTCAGGCTTGCCTGAGCCGGGTAGAAGCGATGGTCTGCACCGGCGATTTCGAAATGGTGCAGACCGGAAGGGCCTGCCGCCAGTCCTGTGCCGCAATGATCAAAGTAGACTTTGATCTGATCCCCCTGGATTCGGATGCGTTGATAGAGAGGGCCGGAATACGTCACTTTTTTCTTATAGTCTTTGGCTAAAGCCCACAGGGCCAACCTTTTTCCAACGTCCAGCTTGTTGCCTGGATGGATATTTTGCGGATGACCGATATCCAGGGTGACCGCCATGCCGCTGTTCGGCACATCCAGACATTGCCTCTGCACGTCCCGCAGTTCCTGCGACCGGGTTGCGTCACCATATTCCCATGGAGCGATCTGGACATAGTAGAAGGGAAAATCGCCCTGGCCCCAGTCCTGGCGCCAGTTTCGGATCATCAATGGAAAGAGGTTGCGATATTGGCGTGGATTGCCGGTGTTGGCTTCGCCCTGATACCAGATGGCGCCTTTGATGGCATAGGGGATCAACGGCGCGATCATGGCATTGTATAAAAAGGTCGACGTATAAGGCGAGATTTGCACTGGAACCTTGGGATGGGTTTGAAAGGTATTGCCGGTCAGAGGAAATACATAAAAAATCCCGCTGCGGAATTCAGCCACTGTCAGATACTTCCATTCGCCGGCCAGACTGAGCGATTTGGCCGGCGCTGACGGCAGGTACAGCCGCAATTGCTCGGGTTTGCCGAAAATACCGCCGCCGCCCAAATTGTCTACACAGCGGACTGCGATGACGTTTTGTCCCTTTCGCAACAGAGAGGCGGGAATAGTATACGTGCGTGGGGTCTGCCAGAAACCCACCTTTTCATGACTGCCCACCAGCTCGCCGTTGAAAAAAGTGCGATCCATGTCATCGATGGGGCCGAGTTCCAGTACTGCGTCCTCGCCGGTCCATTCGGCTGGAATATCGATGGTCTTGCGGAACCAGACTGCGCCGTCGAATTCACCCAATTCGGTCTGTTCCCAGTAAACCGGAAGGTTCATGGTCCGCCACTCGCTGTCGGAAAAGTCCGGTCGGCAGCACGCTGCATCGTTAAAATCCAGATTCAACCAGCGGGTCTCCTCGGTGCGATCCGACACATTCAGCGTGGGGAATTGCGTCAGCCATTGCTGATAGCGCTCGATCGTGCCTCTGCTTTGTTCGATTTTTTCGACTATAGGTTTGAAATCGGGCATGGTCTGGAGAAATTCAGCGCTGGTCCAGGATTGTGCCGGTGTGCCGCCCCAGCTGGAGTGAATCAGTCCGATGGGAATATTCAGTTTTTCGTTCAGCGTGCGGCCGAAGAAAAAGGCGGTGGCGCTGAAAGTTGCGGCCGTCTCAGGAGTGCATGGCGACCATGTACCGGAGCAGTCGCTGAGCGGTACATCAGAGACCGCGTGGGCTACGGTGAACAACCGGATCATCGGCAGATGGGCGTTTCGAATCGCCTGCTCAGAGCCTTCGATCAGGTCATGGGGCGGCCATCCCATGAGCGGCATCTCCATGTTGGACTGGCCTGAACAGAGCCAGACCTCGCCGATCAGTACGTCGGAAAAAACTTTTTCTTCCTGGATAGGGCCCTCCGGCATGAGGGGTCGGCAACCGTAAAAGCCATCGGCCCTGTGGATCGGCCTGCGTCTGGAGGAATTTTCCCCAATCCGCGGACACCGTCACCTGTTCACCGGGCGCTGCCAGACCCCAGAAGGAGGCTGCGCATTTTTGTTGAAGAACCATGTGATCGGAAAAAATGGCAGGCAGGGTTAAAGCGTTGCTCTGTGTCATCATCAGCAGGATACCTGTCAGTGCGATTTGAAGAACGGCTGTGCGCATAATGCCTCCCGTATAAAGCCGGCGGCGTATCGACCGGCGATCATTTTTTGATGTTCGGCAGTTCAAGACCATACCCTTTTTTCTTATCCTCCTGTTTGAGCAAAAGGGCGAAGACCAGCGAGGTGATCCCGATGATCATAAACAGGATCATCGGCAGAGTATAGTTGTAGGTGGTCACCTGGCTGCCGTCCACTACAACGCTGCCCGTGACGCAGTAGCGGTCCAGTACCCAGCCCATCAGGGCAGGGACCAGCATCAGTGCGATGGCGTTTTGCAGCCAAAAAATGAGTGCAAAGGCGGTGCCCAGTTGCTTTTCCGGGATGATCTTTGCCACGGACGGCCACATGGCCGATGGCACCAGGCTGAAGCCGATGCCCAGCACGATCATCAGCAGGATGGCAATGGACCAGTGGTTCAACAGCGGCACGGCGAAAAGCAGATGCACCAGGATGATCAGCAACGAACCGATGATCATGATGCTGGCCCCTTTGCCTTTGCGGTCATAGAGGTTGCCGAAGAAAGGCGTCAGCAAGATCGTGCCGAACGGCAACAGGCCCGGAATCGCGCCCGCCCAGTTTTCCGCCACTCCGAATTTATTGATCATGAAATAGGTCGCGTATTTCAGAAAAGGAAATACCGCGGAGTAGAAAAGCGCGCACAGAATGCTGATGTACCACCAGCCGCGGTTGCGCAGAATGCTGAGGATGTCCCGCAGATGGAACTCGTCCTCGCTGGATCGGCTCTCTTTTCTGTTCAGCTGGGCGAGGGATGCATCCAGTTTTTTATCCTTGAAAGTGTAAAAGACAAAGGCGAGCAGACCGAAGCAGAGCATGACCAGGCAGATGAACACCGGCGTGGCCGGACTCTTGCTGGCGATGGCAATGGGCAGAGCGGTGGAAAGCGCCAGGGCCGTGCCCAGACGCGCCAGAGCCAACTGCAGTCCCATGGCCAGCGCCAATTCATGGCCTTTGAACCATTTGACGATGATCTTGGACACCGTGATGCCTGCTATTTCTACGCCGACGCCGAAAATGGCGTATCCCAGTGCCGCCGTCCAAACCTGTGCTGGAAAGGTCCACAGAAGGATATGCCAGGTGGATCCATCGAGACTGCGGGTGGTGATCGCCCAATAGTTCACCGCCGTGCCGGCCAACATGATGCAGGCGGCGATCAGGCCGGAAAAGCGAACACCCATCTTGTCCAGAATGATTCCGCCCAGGATCAGGAAGAATAAAAAGACGTTGAACCAGCCATAAGCGCCTGTGTACCAGCCGTACTCGGTGCCGCTCCAGCCCAGGTGTTTTTCCAAAATCCCCTGGAGCGGGGCCATCGCATCGGCAAACAGATAGCCGGCAAACATGGTAAAGGACACGATCAGGAGCGCGATCCATCTGGCGGTTTTCGAATCGCTCAATAGTTTTGCGTTGGTTTCGTTCATAGAATTATCTTTCTTTTCGCGGTCAGCAGAGAAAACCGTTTTTGCTGTTTCCCTCAACCAGGTGAATGGTGTGCTGGGCCATAATCAATGAAACGGCTGGGGGACGATGGCGCCGTCGCCGTCCAGATAGTTGATCTCATAGCCCAGTTCTTTTAACGGGTCTTGAATTTTTTTGCGGTCGCCCACCACCACCCAAATCAGGTTCTGCGGGGTGAGCACTTTGGTCGCTGCTGTGGCGATGTCTTTCAGGGTGACTGATCTCACCCGGTCGCCATAGGTTTCATAGTAGAAATCCGGCAATCCATAGGTCACTATTTCGCCAATGGAATTGGTCACAGCGTTCATCGTTTCCCAACGGCCGGACAATCCCTGGACGCGATTCAGCTGCACGGCGTGCAATTCCTCTGCGGTCGCCGGTTTGGCGCCCAGCAGGCCTTGCAGCTCTTGCGAGATCTCTTGCACCGTCTCTTTGGTCTTGTCCGATTGCACCGAGGTATAGGCCAGGAAGAGTCTTTGTCCTTTGGCGTTCATGATCAGCGAACGGGCGCCGTAGGACCAGTGCTTGTCCTCACGGATGTTCATGTTGAGGCGCGAGGTGAATGTGCCGCCGAGGATCAGGTTCATGGTCTCCATGGCGATGTCATCTGGATCGGATTTCGGCGGCGCCAGCTTGGCGCCGAGCACCATGGACTGCCGGCTGCCGGGTTTGTCCACGAGGTAGACGATGGCACGGTCTGCCGGCTGCACGCGATCAAGGTTCTTTTTCGGCACTGGCGCGGATTGCCAGCCCTTGAAATAACTCTCCACTAAAGGCTTTACTTCGGCCATACGAATATCGCCCACCACGATCAAGGTTGCGTTGTTCGGTCGCACCCAGGTCTGATGAAAGTGAATCAGATCCTGCCGAGTGATGCTGTTTACCGAGGCTTCGCTTCCGGAGCCGGTCAAAGGATGGCCATAGGCGTGAGACCGGCCGTAGAGAAGACCGGGCAACACTCGATAGGCCATGGTGAGGGGAGAGGCTTTTTCCTGCTCGATCTCTGCCAACTGCTGTTTTTGCAGCCGGGAATATTCCGTTTCAGGAAAAGTCGGATTTAAAATTACATCGCTGAAAATCTCCAACGATTTTTCCATGTTGGCTTTGAGGGTGTTCAACGAGATGGAGGACATGTCCAATCCTGAGCCGGTTCTGAGGTACGCGCCCAGGTCATCCAGCTCCTCACTGATCTGCAGTGCATGGCGTTTGGCCGTGCCCTCATCGATCACGCTCATGGCCAGTTTGCTGGTCCCGGGTTTGGCAAATTGATCGGCGGCATAGCCGGCATCGATGAGCAGATTGAACTGCACCACCGGGATGGAGGGGCGTTCAGCCAGAAGCACGGCCAGTCCGTTGCTCAAGGTGGTGCGTTGCAGGTCGGGAAATTTCGCCTTTGGCGGGGCCAGAGCCTCAGGTACCCGGCTGCGATCCGCACCGCCGGCGGCTGTTTCGTATTTTTCGAACGGTTTCACCTCCAGAACATAGACGCCGTCGCTGAGCCAGGTTTTCGCCGCCTGCCAGACCTGTTCCACGCTGGCTTGCTGCACGGTCTTGAGTATGCTCTTATAGAACGCAGGGTCGCCGGCATAAACCTCATTGCTGGCCAGGATATCGGATTTGCCGCCAAAGCCGCCGATGCGTTCGATGCCGCGGACAAAGCCGGCGAGGTACTGCGTTTTAACCCGTTCCAGTTCTTTGGTGTCCGGGCCTTTTTGCAGGAACGTGGCCAGTTCCTCATCCAGGGCCTGTTCGACCCGGCCCAACTCCACACCGGGCTTGGCTGAGGCATCGAGATAAAATTGTCCGGCGATCTCGCGTTTATCGATGGCAGCGTGAACCTGGGTGGCGATTTGATCCAAATACACCAGTCGGCGGTAGAGCCGGCTGGTTTTTCCTGAAGCCAGAATGTCGCCGGCGAGATCGAGATAGACCAGGTCTCTGGAGGTCCACTCGGGCACATTCCACACTTTAAACATTCGTGCTTGGGGCACGCGGTCCTTCATCACTTGCCTTTGAACGCCCGTACGTTTTGCCGGCCAGGAGGTGAATGCCGCCACAGGCGGGCCTGAGGGAATGTCGCCAAAGTATTTTTCCACCTGGGCTTTGGCGGTCTGGGGATCGATATCGCCGGCCACTACCAACACAGCGTTGGCTGCGCCATAGTAGGACTGGAACCATTGCTGAACATCCTCCAGGGATGCAGCGGAAAGGTCCTCCATGGAACCGATCACCGTCCACGAGTACGGATGGCCCTGCGGATACGTGGCTTTGGCGATGAACTCGTCGACCATGCCATAGGGTTCGTTTTCACCCTGGCGCTTTTCGTTCTGCACCACGCCGCGTTGTTCATCCAATTTGGCCTGATCGATGGCGCCCAGCAACCAGCCCATGCGGTCCGATTCCATCCACAGGGCGACTTCCAGGGCCGAGGTCGGCACGTTTTGAAAATAATTGGTGCGGTCGTTGTTGGTGGTCCCGTTCAGATCCGTGGCGCCTACTTTTTCCAGCACTTTGAAATAATCGGAATTGAAATGCTCGCTGCCGTTGAACATGAGATGTTCAAAGAGGTGGGCAAAACCGGTGCGGCCGGGCTTTTCGTTTTTAGAGCCCACATGATACCAGATGTTGACCGCCACGATGGGGGCTTTATGATCTTCGTGGACGATCAGCCTCAATCCGTTTTTGAGAACGAATTTGGTGAATGGTATTTCAATGTCGCTTTGCGCCCAGAGAGAAAGCACAAGACAGAAAAAGCTGATAGAGGCGATCGTGAACACGATCTGGGTACGCAGCATGACGTCTCCTTGCTGGTGATTTCGGAGAGAGCGGTTTAACGGCTGAGCGTTTCCCAGCCTTTGACGGACAAGTTGCGATAGATCCGGATAAAGGCCAAAGCAGCCAAAGCCAGAAAAAGCGCGCCCAGGGTCCATCGTCCGAAAATAAGATGGCCGACGCCGAACAGCGCCAGGTAGATCAACGCACAGCCGAGGATCCAATTGAGCAGATTGAAAAGGCCGTCCTTTTGCGGCGTGATGTCCCGGGCCTTTTCGGCGATCGGCCTCCACAGCCGGGCGGACGGCCGCACCCGGCGATAAAAGGCCGATAAAACCGCCTCCGGTTCCGGCCGGGTGAGCCAGGTCGTGACAAGCCAGATCGCCGTGGTGACCCCGGTGGTGATCAGCAAGCCGTAGGCGAACGGTTCGGCCTCATCGCCGTTGAGCTTGAAGACGAACTGCAGCACCAGAGAGGTGATGAAAGCGCCGAGCATGGCTGACACCTCGCTCCAGGCGTTGATGCGCCACCAGAACCAGCGCAGAATATAGACCAGTCCGGTGCCGGCGCCGAGCATGATGAGGAACTTCCAGGCATTGGCGATAGAGTCCATGTAAAACGAAACGATCGCGGACAACAGCATCAGAATGACCGTGGTGATCTGGGAGACGGCGACATAGTGCTTTTCCGTCTGTTTTTTGATCAGAAAACGGCGATAGACATCGTTGACCAGGTAGGAGGCGCCCCAATTCAGCTGCGTGCCGATGGTGGACATGTAGGCGGCGGCAAAGGCAGCGACCATCAGTCCGCGCAGAGAGACCGGCAGGTCCAAAAGCATGATGCGGATATAGCCAGATTCCGGGTCTTGCATAAATGCCGGATCGTTGTGAAAGCGCACCAAGGCCACCAGAGCCACAAGAATCCACGGCCACGGCCGAATGGCAAAATGGGCGATGTTAAACCAGAAAGTGGCGAGGAGGGAGTGCTTTTCGTCTTTCGCTGAAAAGATGCGCTGAGCGACATAACCGCCGCCGCCCGGCTCTGCGCCGGGATACCAGGTGGCCCACCAGTTCACCGCTATGTAAACAAGAAAAGTGATCATGGGCATCCAGGCGGAGTTGAGATCCGGAGTGAAGGACATCACCGACCCCGTCGTTCCGCCGGCTGCGTTTCGCGCCGCATCGATCTGCGCCAGACCGGCCTTGAGGCCGCTCATGCCGCCCACCGCCTGCACGGCGAAAACCGCCAGAGCGATCACCATGCCCATCTTGAGGACAAATTGGAACAGATCCATCACCAGCACGCCCCACAGGCCGGAAAGGGTGGAGATGGAAGCGGTCAGCGCCATGATGGCGAGGCAGATGACAATCGCATGGATCTTGTCGACGTTCAGAATCAGAGTGAGAATCTTGATCATGGCCAGGTTCACCCAGCCGAGGATTATGAGGTTGACGGGCAGGCCGAGGTAGAGGGCGCGGAATCCGCGCAAAAAGGCCGCGGGTCTGCCGGCGTAACGGATCTCGGCGAATTCCACATCGGTCATCACGCCGGCGCGACGCCAGAGCTTGGCGTAAAAGAAAACCGTCAGCATGCCGCTGAACACCATGCACCACCAGATCCAGTTGCCGGCAATGCCGTTGCGGGCGACCAGCCCGGTCACCGCCAGCGGCGTGTCCGCGGCAAAGGTGGTGGCCACCATGGAGGTGCCGGCCAGCCACCAGGAAACCCGGCGACCGGAGATAAAATAATCGTTGACGCTTCCGGTCGCTCTCTTCCGGTAAAAAAGACCGATGGCCAGGTTAAAAAGGAAATAGGCGGCGATGATCGTCCAGTCGATCGCGGTCAGCGGCATGGCTCATTTTTCCTTTGCGCAGAACGTTAGCTAAACCTGCACTTGATTTAATCGTAAAATGTATTAACTTCTAATTGAAAAACCAAAGTAATTTCCTTTCTCGATTTTGGAGCCTGGCAGAGGATGAGATTAAAATGCCTTCGTGCTTTTCTATGGATCGCTTTTTTACCGCTGCCGTTGCAACGGGGCGTATCCGCGATCGAGAAACCTAATTCACAAGGAGGTGAAAGAATGGCCCAACAAAGAAAGATTATCTTTACCTGTCCGACCAATACTCTGGAAGAGTTTCGTTCCTTTGCACAGCAGGCCGCCCGTCTGGGCGCCACCCATGTATCGATCAGCGATCTGCCTAAGAGCATGTGGCAATGGGATTTGGATCGGAATGATCCGTATCCGAATTGGGGGATGTTGCTGTCTACGATTTTTAAGGTGGTAGTTCCGCCTGAGCTGAAAGAGTACCTGCCGGCTGACTATGCGCATAAAAACCTGGAAATTGTTACCCAGCGTTGTGCCATTCTCAAAGAGCTTGGCCTGAAAGCAGCCTATACCGGCAAGGAGCCGGCCTGGCTGCCGGAGGCGGTTTTTCAGGCACATCCCGAGTGGCGTGGGCCCCGCTGCGAGCATCCGCGCCGGGCGCGCCACACCTACTATGCCCCCTGCATCGATCATCCCCAGGTGCTGGCGATGTACCGTAAAGCAGTGGCGGAGCTGTGCCGCCATGCACCCATCGAATGGTTTAATCTGCTGACGAATGATTCCGGCGGCGGCATCTGCTGGAGCGTCAGCCTTTACCCCGGACAAAACGGACCAGCCTGGTGCGAGCAGCGATCCTATGCGGACCGTGTGGTCGGTTTTATGTCGACGATTCAAGCGGGCGCCAAAGACGCCGGCCTGACCGCCGAGGTGTCGATGTACTATGGTTCGGGATATATCTCTCAGGCGGAGATCGCTTCGGTGATCCCGGCTTTGCAGGAAGGTCAATCGATCAACAATAAAACGCGCAACGGCGTGGTGCCGAGCCGTTTGATCGGTTACCCGTTTTATGATAATGGGGTGGGTCCTATCCCCGGCATTCCGCAGGTTTTCCGCATCGCCGAACAGCTGCAGGAAGCGGGCAAGGATCCGTCGGCGAATCTGACGGTCACTTTCGACTATCTGAATTATCCGGAATTTGTCGGCCTGCTGGAGCAGTTTCGCAAGAATCCGAAAACCGATATCGCCGGCAGGATGGAAAACATTCATCAGGTTGCGCTGGCGCAGGGCGGCGCCGAGTATGCGGAGGTGCTCATGAGCGTGTGGGAAAAAGTGTCCCGCGCGGCGCACAATATCCGCGCCATGAGCGGGGATCCGCTGATGCTGGTGGCGACGGTGAATCAGCGCTGGATCACCCGGCCGCTGGTGCCGTTCCCCATGGAGTTGACGGCTGAGGAAAAAGACTATTACCGCAAATTTCAATTCCAGGCCAATTCGGAAGAGGAGGCGGCGGATCTGATGAACCTTCAGGGATTCGAGATCATCAACGGTTTTTCCGGCTCTATGATCGCGGGCAATTTTTTCTCCCAGTCCGCCGATCATCTGCAGGCCGCCATCGATGAGCTCGAATCGCTGCGCAAAAAGGGGCTGCCCAAAGAGCTGGCTCTGCTGCAAACACGGCTCAAAGTGCTGGCCTGCTTTTATCGCAATGCGCTCTATACCATTCAGTACCAGGATATCCTCGATCGCGCGGATTACACCACTCCTCCCAAAGAGGACAACTATTATCCCATGGACGGCGATCAGCTCCTGATGGAGATCCAGAACATCACACGTCATGATGTGGACAATACCCTGGAGCTCATCCGCCTGCTCGAGTCGACCAAAGAGACGCTGGTGTGGACCGCACCGACGCCGGCGGAAGAGGATATCTTTTTGCTCGGCCCGAATCTGGTCGAGCAGCTGTACAAAAAAAATGAAATTACCTTGAACCATCAATTGGAGCTGTACCGTCTGTTCAAACGACGTCAGCGATAAACCGCCGGCTTGAAAGACAGCCTGATTCCATCTCAGACAGCCCGTCCGTCCGGTCCGTGTCGCAGCCGCCCGGACGGCTGTGGCTGCATTCCGGTTTCCGCGTGGTCGTGGTGTGCACGCCTTCAGAATGGATCGCCGATCGGCACGGAGGGGTGCGTTGCTGCTCGGGTTCAGCGAGGGGAGGTTTTATGCCGCAGGGAAAAAGTGCATTCGGCTTGGATTTTTGGAAGGAGATCATCGCCAAACTGACTCCCAAATTGCTGGGCGGGGTGATCGCGCTGGCCATGGTCTTGCTGGCCGCTGTTTTGCTGCTGGCGGTCGCCCGCGGCTCTGACGTTTCGTTCTGGGGCGTGCAGATCTCCCAGCCTTCCGTCGCGCTCAAAGAGGAAATCGAATCTCTGCAGGCGCTGTTGCAGAACGCCGTTCCC
>JAKJDB010000713.1 GCA_022706175.1 Candidatus Zhuqueibacterota bacterium
CCCTTCTCGCACCTGGCGCCAGCGGATAGATGATCAAGGCTGCCATGCCCTCCATATAATATTTCGTCTTCATCTCTTCGAACTCGTGATCAGAGAGCTGTTGACCTTCATCTATGAACAGCGCGCCGTAGTATTTCCCCTTTTCGACGTAGAGGAACGGATTATTCTTTAAAAAGGCCCTGGCGCCTGCCGAGGCCTGGGCCACCTTGAGCCGGAAGCCGATGGGATAGCTTTCAGCCAGACAAGCTCCGCGCTGTTTTTTGTAGAGAAGCACGCCGTCATTCAAAAAAGCTCGGGACCACCCGACGGCTGCCCTTGAATAGCCATCTGATCCTAAGCTTAAAAGGCCGAAATAGTAGATCGCACCCATCGCGCCTGCTCTGATATGAGCGTAGTCGCCATCCTTAACCCCCATGTAGAGCAAGTGCGGGCGCCGGCCCTCAAACTGGATCAGGCAGCCGGCGATCGCTTGACCCTTCTGCAGGATGAACAGTATTTTTTGATTCTGTTGTTGTTTCTTCAGCCTTTCATAGCTTGCGATGACAGCGCCCTCGCCGTGGTTCTTTCTGGTATAGGGAACATACATGGTATGATAAAAGAGATCAAATTCCTCAGGGTCTGTCGAGAGGCGGGAGCTGAGATGGTTTCGTGCGATTTTTTTCTTTTCAAAATTAAAACTATACCGGTCCAGCGGCAGGATGGTTGGCGCGGAGAGATCGATCTCCCCCATCAGCCAGCTGGGAATGAAAAAAGAGTCGGTCCGTTCCAGTCGGGAGTAAAGCCAACCCGGAGTCTCGACCAATTCCAGACTGCCGCCATGCTCCAAGGCCGATTTCCTAACGCTCCGGTTCCATCGCCATCTTTTGCCGAGATAGACTTCGCTGCACTGGTCGGCGAAGACGATCTTGCGCAAATACGCCTTGTTCTCTGGATAGGCGTTATGGCCTGCATAGAGCAGACGGAGTGGGTTGCCGCTCGAGGCCTCTTCGCCGGAAAGCATCCAAAAGTCGAGCTTGAGCGCTCTCACCGTTCCAGTCAGCCGTTCAACCAGTTTATCGATAGACCGAGTCCCATCACTCTGTTGCCGAGACTTTATTATTTCCTCGCTTGGCGATAAAGCCTGGTCGCGTTTGTCCATAATAATCGATTCTTGATCTGTCATCATATCGGGGGTTACGGAAATGTTTACATGGCCAGAGTTCTGCTATGTCCGGACTTGCCCCCTTTATGCCAGATCGAAAAAGGCCGGCGCAGCAAACGGTGGACGCTGATTGCGCCGGTCTTTTCAAAGTCATACAGATGAACGGCTGCGCTGAGCATGTTGGTGTTATGCGCTTTTACCACGGTCTCCTGACGGAGATATCCCGCCTCTCTGGCGGTTGCCAGTGAGGCGGCCAGCAGCGACATGCCGACGCCCTTGCCGTGAAATTCGGCATATTCCCAGAGCTCTCCGCCGTAACAGGTGTCCGGCGGCCAGCTGAACGTCAGCCTGGAATAGGGGCGCCGGTATCCCTGAACAAAGAGCCAATCCACACCGACCATCTGTTCCTGGCGCCATGCCGCCAGACAGACAGAACCGGACTCGATGCGGGTGCAGCTGCTAAAAGTGTGTTTTTTTTGCGGCATCCGGCTGCGCCGGTGAGGCCTGCAGGGCATCCGCTCCTGCGAAGAGTGACAGACAAATGGTTATGACTATCCCATCCCTCAAACGGCCAGGGAAAGCTGACCACGGTCCACCCACATCTCATCCGGCTGTTGGACCTGAAATCGTTTTTCAATGGCAGTGGCGAATTCGCTCAAGGCCAGCGAGTCCAGCCCTAAGCCCAGTTCGCCCAGGGGTCCGTCAGAGCCGACGGTTCGGCAGCTGCCGCTGAGGGCTGGCCGGCGCAAGGTCTCCAGCACCAGGTCTTCGATTTCTGTTTTGTCCCTGTGCATTCAGTTCATTCGTTGGGTGGCCGGGTCATGCCGGCTGATCGGGCGGGTGATCCAGTGGCAGACGCTGAATCAGCAGAGGAAGCTTGCCCCGGCCTGTTCGTTCAATGGTTTCAGTATATTCGATGGTCACCTCTACCAAGCCGGCGAATTTTTCCCGTAGTTCCTGCTGAATGGCCGCAAAATCGTGATCAGAATATCCACTTTTCCGCACAATGCGCAGCAAGGCCTGGCCCTGCGTCTGTTGCATAAATTGAAACTGCTCCACCTGCGCGGTCGCATGGGGAATATCCACCACTGTGATTGAAATCAATTCGCCGTTCCGGCCGACAAGGAAATTTCTATCGCGTCCGCCGTGCAAGTGCAGCAGCGGCAGGTTTCGGCCGCAGGCG
>JAKJDB010000714.1 GCA_022706175.1 Candidatus Zhuqueibacterota bacterium
CCGGGCACGATCCCTTCCACCTATGTGCCGGCGCGCAACACCATCCTGCTCTCCTGCGCTCTGGGATGCGCCGAGGTGCAAGGCGCCACCGCCATCTTTATCGGCGTCAACAACCTGGACTATAGCGGGTATCCGGATTGCCGTCCTGAATTCATCGCGGCTTTTGAACAGCTGGCCGGCCTGGCCACCCGCATGGGAAGCGAAGGCGTCCGCATCCGCATTCATGCGCCGCTGCTCTCCTTGAGCAAAGCGGATATCATCCGCCGCGGCGTGGAACTGGGCGTGGATTATGGATTGACGTTCAGCTGCTATGATCCATCGCCAACGGGGCTGGCCTGCGCTCTGTGCGAGAGCTGCCGGATTCGGTTGAACGGTTTCAAGCAGGCCGGTCTCGTTGATCCCATCCCTTACCAATCCTATGGAAAGTAAGACTATGCAGGAAATCAAACACGGACAACGCGAAATCATGCAATCCCGGCTGGAGGTGTTTGCTAATCTGTATCCGCACCGGGACTATGTCATCACCATCGTAAATCCGGAATTCACCTGCCTGTGTCCGCGCACCGGCTATCCGGATTTTGCCGTGATCGAGATCAAATACATCCCCAATCGATACTGCCTGGAACTGAAATCCTGGAAGCTGTTCATCAACAAGTATCGGGATCGCGGCATTTTTCATGAGGAGGTGACCAACGAACTTCTCGAAGCCCTGGTGCAGGCGCTCAAGCCCCGCTATCTGCACATCCGCGGCGATTTCAATCCGCGCGGCAATGTGCACACCGTGGTCAACGTAGAGTATCGCAGTCGGGGATTCAAGAGACAGGTGATCGGCTGACCGGACAAGGCGCCCCACCCATCCAATCGCTTTTCCCTTCAGCTACCCCCACCGACGTTTGACACAATTGCAAAAAAAACCTTGACTATTGTAAGAATTTGATTAAATTTAGGATGAAATCGATAAGAGCGTGTTCGAAACCTACACAGGATTATGAAAGCCTTTCCCGAAAAATTTTTCTATATCTATTTTACGAAATGTGGGAGGTGCGTGCACGCCTGAGCCGAAGCGCTGAGCTGCCAACCCGCCCACAATGTTTAAATGACCTTGTGGGTTTTTTATTTTAGGGCCTTTGCTTGTACGAAACAGGGCACAGCAGCGGAGAAGCGGCAAAGAACATCGGGCTCTGGAAACGCTCCTACCCAGGAAGAGAAGAGTGATGACGATTTCTCAATTACGCAGTCGGATCGATGTATTGGATGAACTGATTCTGCACTTGCTCAACCAGCGTGCAGCAGCGGCTCAGCAGATAGGACGGCTCAAGAAACAGGAGCGGCTCGAGGTGAAGGATGCCGGACGGGAGGCTGCCGTACTCGCCCATGTCGTGGAACAGAATCAGGGTCCTTTGACAGCGGATCAGGTGACAGTCATTTTTCAACACATCATGGCCGGTTGTCGGGACCTTCAGCGTTGACGGGCTCCGGGTGAACACGTGCCCGATTGCATAGTTACTTTAAGAAAGGTTGTTTCGTGGTCATTGTAATGAAGGATACGGCGACCGAATCCATGATCCAGAACGTCTCTGATCGTCTGGAGTCCATCGGATTCGTCGTGCACAAGGTTGTTGGTGTGAACCAGACCATCCTGGGCGCCATCGGCGATAAACGATCCGTCGAGCCCAGTGAGTTTGAGGTGATGGAAGGGGTGCACGAGGTTTTACGCATCACGGTGCCGTATAAACTGGCCAGCCGCACCTTTCATCCTGACAACACGGTGATTGAAGTCAAGTGCGCCTCCTTCGGCGGTGAACAGGTCAGTGTGATCGCAGGTCCCTGTTCGGTGGAGAGTGAGGAGCAGATGTACACCATCGCCCGTGAGGTGAAAAAAAATGGCGGGCGCGGTCTGCGCGGCGGCGCTTTCAAACCGCGCACCTCTCCGTATGCGTTCCAGGGCATGGGCGAAGAGGGGCTCAGAATCATGCAGACCATCGGAGCGGAGTTGGGCATGCCGGTGGTGTCGGAGATCATGGAGATCAGTCAACTGGACGAGATGCTTCGCTATGTGGACATCCTTCAGGTCGGTGCGCGCAATATGCAGAATTTTTCACTTTTGCGCGAACTGGGCACTATCCGCAAACCGGTTCTGCTCAAACGCGGTCTGGCGGCCACCATCGAAGAGCTGCTGATGGCCGCCGAATACATCATGTCCGGCGGCAATTATCAGGTCATTCTCTGTGAGCGGGGCATCCGGACGTTTGAAACCTATACGCGCAACACCATGGATATCTCCGCCATCCCGGTGACGCAAAAGTTGAGCCATCTGCCGATAA
>JAKJDB010000715.1 GCA_022706175.1 Candidatus Zhuqueibacterota bacterium
TTCAGCGAACCGATCAATCAACTCGGCCTGCTCACGCTGGACTATGACAACGACGGCGACCAGGATCTGTCCATCTCCGGCGAAAAGGGGATCTATCTGCTGCGCAATGACAACAACGTTTTCACCGATGTCTCCGCCTCCGTGGGCTTTGTCGGCAAGATCCCTCCCGGTTTTATCACCTCTTGGGTCTTTACCATCGGCGGCTGGGCGGATTATGATCTCGACGGCGATCTCGACTGCGTGGTTGCACAGGAGAATAACAAAGATGTGTATCTGTTCCGCAACGACCAGGGACGATTCACCGATGTAGCCGCTCAGGCCGGGCTCACGGCAACGGTTTTAACGAACAGCAGCAGTTTGACCTGGACGGATTTTGATATGGACGGCGATCCGGATCTCTATGCCGGGGTCTATTTCTTCCGCAACGACCACGGTGTCTTTACCAACGTAACCGAGGCCCTGGGGTTCGCCGGCTTGAGCGACGTCAGTCAACGGGAGATGTTCGATTATGACAACGACGGCGACCTGGATTTTTTCAAAGCCGTCGGCAGCGCCACCACTGCCGGCACCAACGAGGTCTGGGAGAACCGCAACGGCGTTTTTGTCAATGTCACCGCCGACGTCGGTTTGACGTTGAGCCGGGATCGTTATCGCAACATGGCTGTCGGAGATTTCGACAACGACGGCGACAAAGATATCTTTTTGCAGCTGAACATCGACCCGAGTCTGGATTACCTGCTGGTGAACGATGAGCTGGAATCCGGCGGCCGGGCGTTCGAGAATGTAGCCGAATACGCCGGCATCAATAAAACCGGCGATCGCAAGGGCTCGGCCTTTCTGGATTATGATATGGACGGCTTTCTGGACATCTATCTGCCTTCCGCTGAACACAACCACATCCTTTACCATAATCTGGCGGATAACGGCGCCAACTGGATCGGCTTCAAGCTGCAGGGCGTTGTCTCCAATCGGGATGCGGTCGGCAGTCTGGTCACCGTGTTCACGGGCGCCAAGAAGCAAATCTGCTACACGGTCTGCGGCAACGGCTTTGTGCGGCAGGATAATCCTTATGTGCATTTCGGACTGGGGCTGAACACGTCGGTGGATTCGGTTGTGATTCGCTGGCCGCTGGGCCTTCGCCAGGTGATTGCAAATCCTGTTATCAATCAGTATCATAAAATCGTCGAGCCCGAGACCAGCGGAATCGCTGCTTCCGGAACCGGGATCCGGATGCCGCAAACCTGCCGCCTGGAGCAGAATTTCCCCAATCCCTTTAACCCCGGCACACGGATGGTTTTTCATCTAACCAGGAGCGTACCGGTACGGATCGAGGTATGCGACGCAGCCGGAAGACGGTTGATCACTCTGGTGGATGAGGTCCGCCCGGCCGGCCGCCATGAGCTGCTGTGGGACGGCAGAGACGCACAGGGGCAAAGGCCGGCGAGCGGCGTTTACTTTTACCGGCTTACAACGCCGGATGAGACGCAAACAAGAAAAATGATCTTGATGCAATAACCGGCCGGGGCGATCGCGAAGATGGCCTTAGCATGAATCTTTATCACGAATGGAAACAGATACTAGTCAGGAGAAAACCCATGAAAGGGAAATGGTGTTCTGTGTTGTTCGTTTGCATCGGTCTACTGGGCTCGAATCCGGCGTGGCCGCAGAGCGCATCGCAGATGGGCGGTTCCGATGTCACTAAAACCGGCACCACCGCAGCGGCGTTTCTGGAGATCGGCGCCGGCGCCAGGGCGCAAGCCATGGGCGGCGCCTTTACCGCTGTCGCCAATGACGCGACGGCCATGTATTGGAATCCGGCCGGCATTTCCCGGTTGGGCCAGTTAGAGGCCACCTTCAATTACACCAATTGGCTGCTCGATACCCAATACGCCTATTCCGGCATCGTAGCGCCGGTGGGCGGCAGCATGGCGGTGGGGATCAACGTCACCCATTTCGGCTTCGGCGAGCAGGCGGTCCGCACCATCGAACGGCCGGAGGGCACCGGTGAAGTATACAGCGCCAGCGATCTGGCTCTGGGACTCGCCTTCGGCATGAACCTGACCGACCGCTTTTCCTTTGGCGTGAATGCGAAATATGTCAACCAGAACATCTGGCATGAGAGCGCCGCCGGTTTTGCCCTGGATATGGGGGCGCTGTACGATACGCCGCTCAAGGGGTTAAAGCTGGGCTTCTCCATACAGAATTTCGGCACCGATATGAAGCTGTCGGGCCGGGATATCCGCCGTGCCTATGACCCGGATCCGGCGAGCTATGGCAATGATGCGATCAATGTGTTGTACGAGATGGATCGCTTCTCTCTGCC
>JAKJDB010000716.1 GCA_022706175.1 Candidatus Zhuqueibacterota bacterium
GCTGGGCGGTAAAATGAACGAAACACGGCAGCAGGGATTCCGCTTCGACACCGGCCCTTCGCTTCTCACCATGCCGTTCGTCATCGACGAACTTTTCGCCACAGCCGGGTTTCAACGCGAGGAGCTGCTGACCCTGGCGCCCATCCAGCCGATGTGCCGGTATTTTTTCGCAGACGGATCGCGGCTCGATGCCGACAGCGATGCAACGAAAATGGAACAAGCTGTGGCGCAGCTATCGCCGGCTGATCGTGGACAGTTCGATCGCTTCATGGCCTACAGCCGCACCATCTATGAGGCCACGGCCGAGGTGTTTCTCTTTACCCCCATCCATGAATGGAAAAAGCTTTTACACAAACGCCATCTCCCCACCTTGCTGAAATTGCCCTCCATCGACGCCTGGCGCACGGTTCACGGCGGTGTGAAACGTTTTTTTCAGGATGAACGGCTGGTTCAGCTGTTCGACCGCTACGCCACCTACAACGGCTCGAATCCCTACCAGGCGCCCGCCACGCTGAACATCATCCCTTATGTCGAATATGGATTAGGCGGGTTCTATATCAAAGGCGGCATGTATCGTCTGGTCGAAGCCCTGGAGCAGGTGGCCCGAGCGCTCGGTGTCCGCATTCACCTGGGCCGGCCGGTGGAGGAAATCGTCACGCAACAGAGACGGGTGACCGGAGTGCGGGTGAACGGAGAGCTGGTGCGTACGGATCGAGTGCTGTGCAATGCGGATGTGGTCACCGCCTTCAATCACCTGCTCCCCGGCCTGGCCCGCGAGCGCCGCAAGCTTAGCCGGCTGGAGCCGTCGCTGTCCGGCATGGTCTTTCTCTGGGGCGTTCAGCAGCGCCATCCGCAGCTGGTGCATCATAACATCTTTTTCTCGACCGACTATCGCGGTGAATTCGAGCAGATTTTCCGCCAACAGCGGCCGCCGGAGGATCCAACGATCTATGTCGCCATCACCAGCCGGTTCGATGCCGGCGACGCACCCGCCGGCGCGGAGAACTGGTTTGTGCTGGTCAACATGCCCTATCTTTGTCCGGACGTCGCAGAGCCGAATGTGGATTCAGTGCGCCGTTCCGTGCTGGAAAAACTGCAACGCAACGGACTCGATCTCGCCGGCCGGATCAGCTGCGAGACGGTCATCACCCCGCGCGATCTTTTGCAGCGCTACGGCGGCAATCGCGGCAGCATCTATGGCCTCTCGAGCAATTCGCGCTCCATGGCATTCCGCCGGCCGGCCAACCGCAGCCGCGCCGTGCGCGGGCTCTATTTCGCCGGCGGCGCCTGCCATCCGGGCGGCGGCATCCCCCTGGTGCTGCTCTCCGGCAAAATGGCGGCGGATTTGATCAGCGAAAGGGAATAAGCGGAACCACTGCGACGGTTGGAAAGATCGGACCCGGAGGAATTCACCCAAGCGGAAATAGAATGAGCAAAGAAAAAAAAGTGATCGTCATCGGCGCCGGATTCGGCGGCCTGGCCATCGCCAACCGGCTGCAGGTGCAAGGTTTTCAGGTGACTTTGCTGGAAAAAAATGCCCGAGTGGGCGGCCACGGCTATCCGCTGGAGATCGACGGTTTTCATTTCGACATGGGGCCCTCCCTGATCACCGCGCCCGAACTGCTGCAAGAGATCTTTGCCCTGGCCGGCAAACGGCTGGCCGATTATGTGGAGATCATTCCCCTCGATCCCTATTACCGCATCTATTTCCACGACCAAACATTCATCGATTATACCGGCGACAGCGAACGCATGCGCAGCCAGATGGCGCAGTTCAACGCCCGGGATGCTCAGCGCTATGAGGCGTTCATGAGCGCCTCGCGCAAGCTCTACGAGGCGGTCATCGTGCAGGGCCTCGGCGCCCGGCCCTTTATGGATTGGGCCAGCATGCTCTCCTTTATGCCGGCGGCGCTGCGACTCAACGCCCTTTTGCCCTCCTATTACTTCGCCGGCCTCTATTTCAAGGATTTCCGCCACCGGTTCATCTATTCGTTCCATCCGCTGTTCATCGGCGGCAACCCCTTCCGCGCCCCGGCGGTGTATCAGATGATCCCCTATCTGGAAAAAGTGGGCGGCGTGCTCTACAGCAAAGGCGGAATGTACAGTCTGGTCCGCAGCCTGGAAAACCTCTTTCTCGAACAAGGGGGCGTGATTCACACGCAGCAGCCGGTACAAGAGATCCTGGTGCGCAACGGACGCGCCACCGGCGTGCGCAGCGCGGACCAGGAGTGGCCGGCCGACCTCGTCGTCTCCAACGCCGATTTCATCCATACCCATCGCGATCTGATCAAAGCGGAACATCGCAAAAAATGGAGCGACCGAC
>JAKJDB010000717.1 GCA_022706175.1 Candidatus Zhuqueibacterota bacterium
GACGCAACGACCGCGGCGAATACGTGGCCAGCGGAGTGTACGTGTATCTGGTCAGCACAGAGGATGGCCGCAGCCAGGCCGGCAAAGTTGCGGTGATCAGGCCATAACCCCTTGTTCCGGGTGGTGTTCCCCCTTTTCACCATTTTTTTTTGCTAAAAACAGCTTGCAATTTTATCTATTAATTGTTTAATTTAATTCAGACGCGATCCGGATCGCACTGGGACGTTCACCGCATGCTCAACTCGCTCTACGCGAAAAATTTTATTCTTCTCGATGAGCTTAAAATTGCTTTTCAGCCCGGGCTCAACGTCATCACCGGCGAGACCGGCGCCGGAAAATCGATTTTAATCGGCGCCCTGAGCGGGCTGCTGGGCGAGCGGTTGACGAAAGAGGTGGTCCGCAGCGGCAGCGACAAAGCGATCCTCGAAGCCGAATTCACGGCCGGCGCCTTGCCGTCGGTGCATGATCTTCTGCAGCAGAATGATGTGGACGACGACGAGGTTCTGCTGATCCGTCGCGAAATTACCAGCAGCGGCAAAGGACGCTGTTTCATCAACGATCAGCCGGTGCCGGTCACTCTGCTGCAAAAGCTCGGCGATCTGCTGGTGGATCTGCACGGTCAGCATGAACATCAGCTGCTGCTGCAGCCGCAACACCACGGCGCCTATTTGGATGCGTTTCTCGGCCTCTCCGCTTCGCTGACAGACCTGCGCGAGGTGTTGAACGGCTTCCAGCATTCGCTCAAAGAACTGCACGAGACGCAGGCGCGGGCGGAATCGCTCAGGCAGAGACGGGATTATCTTCAGTTTCAGTACAATGAAATACATGCGCTAGAGCCGGCCGCCGGCGAAGATGAGGCGCTTCGTCAGGAAGAGAATATTCTCCGCCACGCTGAATCGATCTTTGAAAAAACGCACAAGCTGTATGCCGCGATCTATGAGGCCGAGGGATCGGTTTCAGAAACCCTGGCCGCTGCGGACAGTACGCTCAACGAACTGGCCGCCATTGATCCCAAATTTCAGCCGCTGGCCGCTGAATGCCGGAATGCGCGCATCGTCATCGATGAACTGGCTAACGGACTTGGCCGCTACCACAAGGGCGTAGACGTGGATCCCGACCGGCTGGAAAAAATCCGCAGTCGCTTATCGGCGCTGGCCGGACTGAAGAAAAAATACGGCGGGGATCTGGATAAAGTTCTGGCGCATTCGCACCGGCTGCGGCAAGAACTCGATCTGGTGGATAATTTGGACGGCACGCTCTCCACGCTACGCAATCGGCTGGAAGAAGAGCGCGAAAAACTGGCGCAGCGGTGCAGCGCGATCTCACAAAGACGGCGGCAGGCGACCGGCGCCTTTGCGGAGCAGGTGGTTTCGATTCTTGGCCGCCTGGGCATGGAAAAAGCCCGGTTCGATGTGGCCCTGCATCAGCGCTTCGACGAGGAAGAGCCGTACATCATGTGCGATCGCCAGCCCATTCGGGTGACCTCCGCCGGCGCCGAACAGGTCGAGTTTCTGATGGCCACCAATCCGGGGGAGGGGTTCAAACCCCTGGTGGACATTGCGTCGGGCGGCGAAATCTCGCGCGTCATGCTGGCGTTGAAGACGCTTCTGGCCAAGGTTGATCACGTGCCGGTGCTGGTCTTTGACGAGATCGATATCGGCATCTCAGGACGCATCGCCTTCAGTGTGGGCCGGTGCCTGCAACAGCTGTCGTCCGATCACCAGGTTCTTTGTATCACCCATTTGCCGCAGATCGCCTGCATGGGGCATCACCATCTGCTGGTGGAAAAAACCGGCGATGACCGGTCGACGCGCACCCGGGTTACCGCCTTGAAGCGGGAAGAACGGCTGCATCAGATCGCGCGGCTTTTAGGCGGCGCCGAAGTCACGCCGGCCTATCTGGAGAGCGCCAAACAGTTGATGGAAGAAGCGCAGAGACAGGGCTGATTCCATGGATCATCCACGCTTGCCGTGTGGGGTGGATGGAAGCGTTTCTAATAAACAGGGTTTTTGCTGCTTGGGTTTTGCATCTAATTTTGTGAGGACGCCATGTTCAAGCTGTCACGTTCTGCCTGGATGGTGATGATCGCCATCCTCATCATACTGGTCGGACTGTTTCTAGTCTGCGCACAACGACAAGCCACCGATGCTGCGAATGGAGAAGATCTGGCGGTCGACGATGACCAGTTTAAACAGGAGCTGTTGCAGCTGCTCGATCTGACCGAAGACTCCACCGCTGTGACCCAATCTCCGGATGTGGACATCACCGCGCAACCTGAGGATGATGTGCTCGCGCTGCTGGAGACTGAAAAGGAAA
>JAKJDB010000718.1 GCA_022706175.1 Candidatus Zhuqueibacterota bacterium
AGGCTGATGTGATCGCGCTGCTGGGCAATTCCGGCATCAGCTCTGCGCCGCATCTGCATTTTGAAATCTGGAAGGACGGGGTCCCACAGGACCCTAAAAAATATATTCTGGCTTTTGCACGCATGTAATCGGTGGACGATCCGGCATAATAAAAACGGAACCGTGAGATGAAAAACTTGGACAAGCCGGGGGAGCTGAGCACTATTTTGGGCCGTGGATCCGTGGTCGACGGCAATCTCAAAGTCGAACACTCTCTGCGCATCGACGGCAAGATTAATGGGGATGTCACCTCCTCCGACACCCTGATCGTCGGAGCCGAGGGCGAGATCACCGGCAAAGTGATGGTGAAAAATCTGATTCTGGGCGGCAAGATATTCGGATCCCTGACCGCTCCGGGGCGCACGGTGCTCGAGAGCAAGTCCGAGTTCCACGGCGACCTCAAAACCTCCAAGCTGGTGATCGACGAAGGCGCTGTCTTTGACGGCAAGTGTTCCATGAGCGAAGCGGCTAAAAGCGCCGACGCTAAAAAGAGAGAGGCGTCGGCCAAAGAGGACGATTCCATCATAAAGTAGGTCTCTGCCGCATGGCCGAGTCCCGAGCTGCTGAAGGAGAGTGTTCCTTCTGATGAAAACCAAATGGAATATGCGGTCCTACGGCCGGTTTCTCGATTTAGGCTTGCAGCTGGCGGTGGGCTTCGGCCTGGGATTCGCGGGCGGCTGGTGGCTGGACGGCAAGCTGCACACCACCCCGGTTTTATCGCTGCTGGGCTTGATGTTGGGAGCAGCGGGGGGCTTTTTGAACATCTATCGCGCGGTGTACCCTGTTCATGACAGAACCAAGGATGGCAACAAAAACTGAGAGCACGAAACGCGAGCTACGGATTTTACTCTTCACGACGATCGGTTTTGCGGTAATTCTGCCGTTGGTATATTCTCTTACCAGCTTGCCTTTTGTTTATTCCTTCAGTCTGGGTTATCTGGTCTGCCTCGTCACCGTCCTGTTGGGGGTGGCCTCCGTCCGGTGGGGTTTTAACAAAAAAAGCGCAACCTTTTACAAGGTGGTCTGGGGAGGGATGTTGTTCCGCCTGGCGCTCTTTTGCCTGGTCATGATCCTCCTGATGCGGTTTACCGCTTTGCCGGTGAGCGGATTTTTCATCTCGTTCGTTCTGTTTTATCTGGTGCTGCAAGTGCAACAAGTGCGGCTGGTCCAAGAAACATTAAAAAAAGATAAACAATGACACAAGAAGTGGTTGAAAAAATCGTCGAGCAGGGTTCTCACGCAGCAGCGGAACTCGGGGAGCACGGCGCCGCGGCGGTGCAGCATGCCGCGGAGCACGGCGGCGAGACCGGCGTCGGTTTTATGATGCATCACATCCTGGCGCGGCCGGTGATCAAGCTGCCGACGGTCCTGGGCATCGATCTGACCATTACCAACCATACGGTGATGATGTGGATCGTGTCGCTGATTCTGATCCTGGCCTTCAGCCTCTCCTTTCGGCGCAAGGGATTGGTGCCAAAGGGCCGGATGGCCAACGCGCTGGAAGCGCTGGTGCTATACATTCGCGACGACGTCATTATGCCCAATCTGGGGCCGGCGGGCAAAGCGTACGCGCCGTATCTGTTGACCGCTTTCTTTTTTATTCTGTTGTGCAATCTGCTCGGCCTGGTTCCGTTCGCCGCCACCGCCACCGGCAACATCGGCGTCACCGCAGGGCTGGCCATCCTTACGCTCTTGACCGTCATTCTGGCCGGCGTGCGCGCCCACGGGGTGGGAGGCTTTCTCCGCCAGTTCATGCCGCACGGCATTCCCTGGTGGCTGGGCTTTGTCATGGTGCCGGTAGAGGTGATGAGTCTGATCACCAAACATTTCGCTCTTACCATTCGACTCTTCGCCAACATGATCGCCGGCCATTTGACGATTCTATCGTTGATGAGCATCATTTTCATTTTTAAAAATTATTTCATCGCCCCGTTTCCGCTGGCGATTATGGTTTTTTCCAGCATCCTGGAAATTCTGATCGCCTTTATTCAGGCGTATGTTTTCACCATTCTGTCTTCGGTCTTTATCGCCGGATCTCTGGCCTCTGAGCACTAGAGTCCAAGGCGGCGAGCCGGAGGAGAAGCAACCAGTACATTCACATAACACTCATCCCATCATCAAGGAGGAAGTATGGATCCCAAAGCATTTGCATTCTTGGCCGCCGGTCTGGGCGCAGCCGGTGTCACCTTCGGCGCTGCGTACGGCATCAGCAAATTAGCCAGCGCCGCCATCAGCGGCATCGCCCGTCAGCCGGAGGCCGCCGGTGATATTCG
>JAKJDB010000719.1 GCA_022706175.1 Candidatus Zhuqueibacterota bacterium
CGAGAGATCGGTCTGTAACCGATATATTCGATCAGTATAAAAAACAATCTCAAGAAATCAAACTTGATTTTACCTGTGCTGCAGGCCATCCAGAGTGCCGATAGGTCCTGTTGCCAGGGTGTGCCACGAGCGGACAGCCCCGGAGGGATCGGCCCTGCTGAATCATTCCGATTTATCGGGCGTCTGCCGGCTATCCGGGAAAAGGAAAACAGCGGCCTGCCGCGGCCGCCTCTTGATGCCGTAGAGCACGCCGGGCTCGCTGCGATCCCAGGCAATGCCCTGGCCCTGAATATCCACAGGAACAGTGGCCAGCCACTCCAGCACTGTGCCGGACGCGGGCGGACGCAGGACATAGAGCGCCGCAGAGTCGTGTCCGGTAACGTAGAGCCGGCGATCCGGTCCCCAGGAACCACCGGAGCAGCTCATGGGTTTGAACAGGGTGAGAAGAGAATCAGGAAAAGTCCACTGGGCAAGGGGCTGCCAATCATCGTTGAATTGCACCAGAACAGTCGAGCGGTTATCTTTTCCGTTCTGTGCTGCGAAACGGTCATAATGGCCAAAGACGCCCCACCAGCGGTCATCGAACCGGTCGATCCAGGTGCACGAACCCCAATTGGATCCCAGGTCGTGTGAGCCGATGTGCTCCAGGCTTTCACAATCCCAGATCTCCACCGAACTGGACATGGGCAGTGCAGGATAGTTGGAATGGCCGCAATACAGTTTGGCCTCATGCACCACCCCGCTGTCCAGATGGATCAACGGATGCGCAGGGCTCGCCTGCCACCGTTTTATCAGCCGTCCGCTTTGCTTTTCGTATTTAGCCACGGCCCGGCTGTCGATCGCATAGATAGAGCGCGCATCCACAGCAATGCCCTGGCGCGCTTCAGCCAGGGCGATCTCGCGCAGCTTGACCGGAACTTTGGACTGCACCGAGGTTTGGAACGTCAGCAGCAGGCAAAGCGCCTGGCCGGCATAGAGTATGTGAAGGGTTGATATCATCCTATCGAACCGGGTGTCTTTGGTTGCCGACGGGGTTGTCGGTCCTGAGCAAATCCATCCTGCTTAAAATAGCTCAAAACCATTTGACATTCAACCATTAAATTGTATATTCGTCATAACAGACGCCGGTTGATCGGCAGGAGAAAATGAGATGAAATATACCACCGTATTGGCGACCATGGTGTGCAGCCTTTGGCTGGCGACGGCCGTTCTGCCAGAAGAGTTGACGCAGGATGAAAAAAAAGAGCTGGCCGGACTGCAACAGGCTTGGTTAGACGGCCGCTGCGCCGCCCTGCCGGCCAACGCCTGGCTGTTCTATCGCAGCGGAGATGAAGCCGACCGCCGCAGGGCCGACAGCCTGCTGAACCGGTTCATCGCTCTGCAAAATACCGACTCGTCCTCCACGGTCTTTGGGCAATGGCCCTGGAGCGAAGGCGCAGAGATCGGCGATCTCAATGTGGCGCTCTTCCGCAGCCATGACATGCTGCGCAATCTATGGGATCAGCAGGACAAAATGTCTGCAGCCACGCAAAGCCGATATCTCCTCTCCTGCCGGCGCTTGCTGGAAGCGGCCAAACGCCGCTGGGATACCGAGGTGTTCGACATCGGCAGGGATTTTGTCGCGTACAGCAACATCTTTTGCCTGTGGGTGCAAACGCTGACGCTGGCGGGTGAGCGCTTTGACGACGCCCGTCTGCAATGGATGGCGCGCAGCCAATGGACGCGCTGGTACAACCACATCTCTTTTTACGGCATCGACGAATTCGCCTCGCCCGGCTATAACCACGTTATCTTTAAAGCGCTGTTCGACATCCATGATTTCTGTCATGACCGGCGGATTGAGAAAGAGAGCAAAGAGATTATGGACCACGTCTATCTCCTGCAATCAGCCCTCACCCACCCCTTGTTGAAACTGCCGGTGACCGGCATCAGCCGGGACTATCGCGTGTTTCTCAAGCAGGCGGATGCGCGCTCGGCGGTGCTGACGGCAACGCCGGCGGACTATGTGCCCCCGCAACAAGCGCTGGAGATCAATCTCTATCGCACCTATCCCTTTGAGGCGACAGGCAAGGCAGCGGCAGCACCGTTCCTGTTCAAATCCTATCAGCTGGCCGATGCGGCCATGGGCAGCATGACCGGCGGCGCCTGTTTTCAACAGCAGATCCACTGTCTGACCGCGGTGGGCAACAATGAAAATGAACGGGCGGTGGCCTTTATTCAGGGTTCCAACACACCGGTGAACGGCTATACGGATCAGATCGGAACCTCGACGCTCTGCGTCTATAATCGCTTGTCCGCACTCTGGCACT
>JAKJDB010000720.1 GCA_022706175.1 Candidatus Zhuqueibacterota bacterium
CAACGGTCTGCAGGAGTATTTCGATCTGCTGCGGCGTCACCACGTAGAGCCGATCCCCACGGTCTGGCTGACGCCCACCACGGCCCAACTGGAGGCCGGCAGACTGATGGACGAGCCGACGGTTTTTGTCGCTGACACCTGCCGTTTTGATTTTCAATCTCTGGTGAATCTGGATTCATCCCGGCCGAGTCTGCACGCCCTGCCCGGGGGCGGTACGGTCTATACTCCCGGGGTCGATTATGAGATCGTCAGCTCCGAGCCGCCGGTATTGCGACGGCTGGCCACCGGCCGCATGCCGGCCATGGGGACGGCGTTTCTCGATGCGGATATCGTTGATCTGCGCAACCACCGTTTTGCCAAAGCCTGTCCCTCTGAGGAGGCGGTATACCTTCAGTTCGCCAAAAACATCGACCGGGTGATCCGCTGCTTCCAGCCGAAAAAGATCCATGTCAACCACGATGAGATCGGCATCGTCAACAGCGACAGCCGCTGTCAAAGACGCGGCAGGCGGGATTATGAACTGATCGCCGATCAGCTCAACCGCATGCACGAGATCATAAAGAACTGCGACCGCCATGTGGACATGATCATGTGGGCGGATGCGGTGAACCCCTATCACAACGCAGGCAAAAAAAATCTGGAGAAAACCTGCGATTTGTTGAACCGGGACATCATCATGGCGCATTGGTATTATTCAGTGGAAAATTATGAACAGGTGGATCTGCTGGAGCAGGGCGCCAAGTTTTTCATCGACCGAGGATTCCGCACCTATGGGTGTCCCTGGGATGATCTGGGCAACCATCAAACCTGGGAAAAGGTATTGGCGAATTACCGCTCCCAGCCGCTGATGTATGGTTTGATGCACACCCAATGGGGCGACCGCGACCAGGGGTTGGCGCAGACTGCGGCGAGCAATTGGGAGGAAACATCATGGGTAAGAAAGTAGAGGAAACATAGCCAAGCTAGTACCAGACGTTTGCTGGCAATGTATCGGCTGGATCCGTTTAACGTTGCAGTCCGTTGCAGGAAAAGCTTGCTTTGCTTGAACAGCAGATCTCGCCGGCCGATATAAACATTTTCCTGATCGTAAAGAGCAGAAAGCAGCGGTCCTGTTCCTGGATGGCCGGCCTGCTTGGGTCGGCCCTTCAATCGGCCGAGGGTACACGGCTCTAACGGCCCATCCGTGCGTTTGGCCTCTGATCATTCTCAGATCAGAAAAACCGAGTGCGCGATGGTGGCCAAGAGTGAATGAAAATCTTGCAACACACCTTTAAAAACACGCTCTCTGCTTGCCACGCAGTGAGACGAAACCCAGTTGGCCGTAAAAAATGCGGCAACATTCGGGGTTGACGATCTTCCTTCCGTCACGAAAAGCCGGCAACGGACGGTCTAGTCAAACAGGCTGGTCTGCAGGCTGGAGACCGGTTTGCGGCGTTTGCTCATGGAGCGAATGCGTTCCTCCAGCGCATCGATCACCTGCATCTGATCGCCTGAGAGCAGCTTGATGTCCAGTTCGCTCTCGATGGCGCGCAGCGTCTCATCGATGTTCATCGCCTTGTGCTGCAGCAGCGCTGCGTCGTCGAACTTGGCCCAGTAGCCGGCCCAATCATTTCTAAACAGTTTGCTCATCGTATTCACCTTGGTTGCTCAAATAAAAGACCGCCTTGCTCCGCACTCTCATCATGATTCCATTGCGTCAGCACTTGTTCAGGCCGCATGGGGCAGCGCATAGATCTCGTCGCTGTGCAACGGCTTCAGGTGCAGACGGAACAGCTGCACCGCTGCCGAGATCAGTCGTCTCCAGGTCTGCACCGCCAGCTTCCAGGTGGCCAGAGTCCTGCTGTCCAACACCCCCTCCAAATACATACCCTGAATCGGACCATCCATCTTTTGCCATGCCTGCTCAATCGCTTCGTGCAGCTGAGGTTCCCGCGTTTTGAGAAAAGCATAAAAATCTTCCACGGTGGCGCCGTCCTGACGCTGCACCTGCTGGAACAGGCGGTTGATGGCCGCCAGGCTTGAGGCGAGATACCTGGAGGGATCGTCCAACTCTGCTCTGGTCGAACCGTCCAACAACGGATCTAAAAGCAGGCTCTGTTTCTCTTTCATCTCGACGTACATGTTCATCTCCTGAAATTAATATCGGCGCAACAGGCCCTTGACCCTGCCGATGATGCGAAAACTCGGATCATGCTTGTTCACATAGATGGGCTGCATGGTGGGATTTTCCGGCTGCAGCCGAATCCGCTCCCGTTCATTGAAAAAGCGTTTGACCGTGGCTTCGTCGTCCAGCATGGCGATGAT
>JAKJDB010000721.1 GCA_022706175.1 Candidatus Zhuqueibacterota bacterium
CTATGACGCACTGGTCATGGTGGACGACAGCCACGCCACTGGATTTTTAGGCAAAACCGGCCGCGGCAGCATCGAGCAGTGTCATGTGATGGGTCGTGTCGATTTGATCACCACCACCTTTGGCAAAGCCCTGGGGGGCGCCATGGGTGGGTGCGTGTCCGGACATAAAGAGATGATCGAATATCTCAGACAAAAAAGCAGACCCTATCTTTTCTCCAACAGCCTTTCACCGGTGGTGGTCGGCGCCACGCTGGCGGTGTTGGACCTGCTCTCCGCCAGCACGGATTTACGCGACCGTCTGGAGAACAATACGCTCTATTTTCGTCAGCGGATGACTGCTATGGGGTTTGATATCAAACCCGGCGTTCATCCCATTGTGCCCATTATGCTGTATGACGAAAAGCTGGCGCACACCATGGCGGATGAGATGCTGAAAAAAGGCGTTTACGTCATCGGATTCAGCTATCCGGTTGTGCCGAAAGGATTGGCGCGCATACGCGTGCAGGTCTCTGCCGCGCACAGCAAAGAACATCTGGATACAGCGGTGGCCGCTTTTCAGTCTGTGGGCAAAGAATTGGGCGTCATCAAGTAGCCGAAGCTTACTATTTTGTAATTCGAATTTCCATTCTTGGATTACGCGGCGCAGCACTCGGTGTGCGGGTAAAAAGGAATATTGAAAAATATGAAATAATGCGTCGGTGGTGAAAAGAGATCTGGCATGCCCCTTGCATGGGATCAAGTACGGCGAAAGGCCGTCGGGATCAAGCTCGCCAAGAGCCGCCCGCTGTTGAAGAAACCATCTGCGGAGGTTAAAATGGGCCGGATCTATTTAATCGGGTTCAGTCTGATGCTGTTAAGCCAAGTCTGTGCAGCAGACACACTGATCAAGATCGATCGCAGCAGAATGCACGGAAAATTGTCCCTGATCGCCGATACCTATATCGAGTTCATCACCAACAAAAAGGACGGACAGCAACAGTGGATCAAGGTTGACAAGAAAGAGATTTTGGCGATCGTCGGCGGCAAGGGCAAGCTGCTATTCCCCAGAGATAAATACGACGAAATGGCGCTCAATTACGGCAAAGTCAAATTGCGCACTGCACAGGATGTGGCCAAATACAAGCAACGCAAGTCAGAGTCTATCCTGGTGCAGGAACAGCACGAGCAGGCGGAAAAAAACCGCTTTAAAATCGCTGCAATGATCGGCGGTGTCGGCGGGTTGATGGCGTGGGCGTTCTTCCAAGCTGATTGAGTTCACCGTTTAGTCCTTCCTTTTTCTGCCGACCCTTTTCATATTCTCTCTCGCTTGCCGCTCTGCCTCGCCCATAGAAAACTATTGATTTTGTGCGGCAAAATGGGTAACGTGAAGATCATCATTCAAGCACCCTATGAGAAGAAAAACCAGACAGGTTTTAGTCGGCGGCGTTGCGCTGGGCGGCGGTTCCCCCGTTGTCCTTCAATCCATGACCAACAGCAAAACCACCGACATCCCATCGACCATAAACCAGATCGAACGGCTCGTTGAAGCAGGCTGTGAGTTGGTACGGCTGGCTGTGCCCAATCAAGAGGCAGTCACCGCACTGGCTGTAATCCGCAAACGATCGCCGGTACCCCTTATCGCTGACATCCATTTCGATTACCGGTTGGCGCTGGCTTCCATGGATGCCGGCGCGGACAAAATCCGCATTAATCCGGGCAACATCGGCGGCGGGGAAAAGCTGGCCCAGGTGATCCGCAGAGCGGCCAGTGATCATGTGCCCGTGCGGATCGGCGTCAACTCGGGTTCTCTGGAAAAGGAGCTGCTGCTCGCTGAAAGAGGCGTTACCGTGAATGGACTAGTCCGCTCAGCCCTGAGCTGGACCGAACGCTGCCGGGATTACGGCGCCACGGAACTGGTAGTATCCCTCAAATCGTCCGACGTCTTGCAGACCATCGAGGCGTATCAAGCCTTTGCCCAACAGAGCGATGTACCGCTTCACATCGGCCTGACAGAAGCAGGCACTGTGCGAAGCGGCAGTATTAAATCCGCTGTCGCCATGGGTATTCTACTCCATCAGGGCATTGGCGACACATTGCGGGTCTCGCTGACCGGGGATCCGGTAGAGGAGATCTTGGTCGCCCGGCAAATACTGCAATGCCTAAAGTTGCAGAAATCGGGTGTGACTATCATCGCCTGTCCGACCTGCGGCCGCACTGAGGTTGACATGGCGCCCATTGCCGAGGAGGTGGAGAGACGCCTGATCGGCCTCAAGCAACCCATTACAGTAGCGGTCATGGGTTGCGAGGTCAACGGACCTGGAGAGG
>JAKJDB010000722.1 GCA_022706175.1 Candidatus Zhuqueibacterota bacterium
GTTTTTTCAGATACTGGCCGTCTTCGTTGAATTTGGCGGTCACTAAATACCAGGGGTCCCGGCCGAATTTTGTTTGGATGGTCGGACACTGGTTGATAAAATGGACGCTCCAGGCGATCACATTGTAATAACTGGTCCACGGCTGCAACCGGCCCTGTGCGTCGAGCACCACGTCATGATCAAGGATGCGATCAGAGGCCAGGCAGAGCGGCACAGTCGCCAGTAGCCACAGCGTTAAAAAAAAGAACGGTCTGGTCGTAGAAACGGAATGAGATCTCATACACTTCCCATGACGTTGCAACCGAAAGGGGGCTAAAGCCTTATTACTTGGATTGAGGATGTTCGTTTAAAACCCCGCGCTAAAAGGGGGAAATAGGAATCAGCTAGGCAGCGCGGAGCGCCGGCTCCGCGCCAGCTATCCGCGGACATGGACGTCCGTGCTCCAGTTAAGCGTCGGGCAATGAAGCGCCGACCATCAGGGCTCGAGACAGGCCTTTTCCAGAATCAGCTTCTCTTCCGGCACATGCAAGGTCTGCAATTTACGCCAGGCCCAGGCTTTCTTTTCCCGCCGAATGGAATCGCGGATCTCTTCCTTCACCTGCTCGAACGGTGCATAGAGATCCTCCGCTGCCGTGACCAGTAACAAAGAAAAACCTTCCGGGCCGGCGATGACCGGGCTTGTTGCGGCGCCCACTTTCAGTCGAAAGGCTTGCTCTCCCAAGGGCGGCCGGTCGCCTTTTCTCAACACGCCTAAAAAGCCCTCTTTTTCCCGTACCCCTGCGCGTCGAGAATACTGCCGCGCCAGACGGCGAAAATCTTTTTCATCATGGATCTGCGTGCGCAGGCGATAAGCCTCCTGCTCTGTGGCCAGTAAAATTTCCAGCACCTGCATCTCACGGTCGCGGAGAAAGCGCGACCGGTGCTGCTGATAGAATTGTCGCAAATCCGCCTCGCTGAAAGCACAGGTGTCAGAGAAAGCCGCCAGGTAAGCGGCGGAAAGCAGGTGTTGCCGTTTGTCATCGATTTCCTGTCGCACCGAGGGCACCTGATCGATCTTTTTTCGCTGCGCACTCTGCAAAAGAAAGTGATTGCGCAAGCTCACCGCAACGGCACGATAGAGACTGCGCTGAAGAATTTCCGGGGAAACGGTGGTAAGAGTGCGGCGAAAATCCTCCACGGTCCATTGACCGCCATCGTAGAACGCTAAAACAGCCTGTGGGCGATCACGGAGCATATTTTCCAGCGGGGTGTCCGCGACCTGCGTAATATCGCTGAATTCAATCAGGCCGTTGTTCGCAAGCTTTCTTTGCGTTTTCTCCAACTCCAGAATCAGAGGTACATTCATGCGGATATTTTTCGGTTGCATCAGCGTACGGATGCGTTCATCGCTTTGCTGATTGAGTTTCCGTCGCCACAGTAGGTTCTGAATTGATTTTTTATGTACCAGGTAATCCTGTTCCCTCAGCAGCGGTTGGTAGGTCAGGTTTTCTAAAAATAGAATATGCCAACCATATTTGGACTCGACGGGCTTGGAGTAGTGACCCACCTGCATGTTGAACACAGCCTCCTCAAGGTGCAGATCGTTGAACTCGCCCCAGGACAAGATCCCGAGATCGCCGGCGGTTTCTTGCAGGTTGGCGTCGCGAAAGCAGACGCGGGCCAGAGAGGAAAAGGTTTCGCCCTTTTGCAGGCGGCTGTAGAGTGAATCGATCCGGCTCTTCGAGTTCGCAAACAGATGGCGAACATGGAACTTGGTCGCCATTTTTTTAAAAGCGTCCTGCAGTTCCTGTTCCGGAATGGTTTCCGGTTGCAGCGTTTGGCCGATCTCCTCCTGCCAGAGGCCATGCAACACCACCACTGTGGATTCGGCCTGCATGGCTTTACGGAATTCCGCTCGCGAATCCAGTTTGGCCTTGCGCGCCAGATCCGCTAATACGGCGCGACAAGCAAGATCTCTGACAACCTGCCTGCGCAGCTCGGGTGTATCTTGCACCTGAACCGGGCTTTTATTCAACCGCTCCATGAGTGTTCGAGAAAAATTGGATTGGTAAATGGGCCTACCGTCAAAGCGGGCGACCACCGGATCGTTGTTCCGTTTTTGCGAACAGCCGACCATCAGAAACATACTCAAACATAAATAGAATGGATTTTTCATAAAGTCGATGCGGCAATGTCCCATAAAGATTAACCAGACCATGTTCGTCCGTGCGGCGTGGGTTAATCAAAAAACCAGCCCCAATGAAAATCGTTGCGCGTTCTCCAGTACGCCCCAATCCGCCCAACAGTAGTCGATGCGAATGCCC
>JAKJDB010000723.1 GCA_022706175.1 Candidatus Zhuqueibacterota bacterium
CGGAACCCTGTGGGAGAATCGAGGGACCAACGCAAGCACCAATCACGGCTTTGCCTCCCATATCGCCCATATCCTGGTACGCGATGTGCTTGGCGTTCGCACGCTGGATATTCCCAACAAAAAAATCGTACTGCGATTGGCGCCCGTTCCCCTGGACTGGTGCGAAGCCCGGCTGCCGTTGCCGGACGGCCAGCTGTCCGTGCGCTGGTGGTATGAACAGGGAGTGCAGAAACACGAGGTGATCTGTCCGCAAGGCTGGGTGGTGGAAGAGTAGATCGCGAACGGTGCGGGCGAATCTTCCGTCTGCTACGGTCTCCGGTCGCGGTCATTTCCCTTGATTCCCATTCCACAACGGAGGAGCGAACGTTTTATGCTTAATGGTTCATTCAGCCTTCCGGCTTTGTGCCTTGCGCTGTTGCTGTCTCTGCTCACTGCCACGGATGCGCCGGCGCAGAGCCGGCCGGCCGCCATCCGGGAGTATGAACAATCATTCACTACCTATCCTTTCAGCGATCCGGATCCCATTCCATCGCCGGGGGGGATCTACCCCTACTTTCGTTTTGATGGTTTTTCAGACAAGCCGGTGCAGAAAAAGTGGAAGGTTGTGGAGCTGGAGAACGAGTATCTGCGGGTGCTGATCCTGCCGGAGGTTGGAGGGAAAATCTGGACCGCCATTGAAAAGAGCACCGGCCGGCCGTTCATCTATTACAACCGGGCGGTGAAATTCCGCGACATCGCCCTGCGCGGGCCCTGGACCAGCGGGGGCATCGAGGCCAACTATGGGATCATCGGCCATAGCCCGCACTGCGCCACGCCGGTGGATTATCTCTGCGTACAAAACGAGGACGGCAGCGCCTCCTGCTTTATCGGCGTTCTCGACCTGCTCACCCGCACTCGCTGGCGGCTGGAGATTCAACTGCCGCGCGACAAGGCCTATTTCACCACATCGTCCTTCTGGCATAACGCCACCTCCCTCGAGCAACCGTACTATACCTGGATGAACGCCGCCGTTCCGGCTGCGGGAAATCTGCAGTTCATTTACCCCGGCACCTGCTACCTGGAGCACAACGGCGAGGTTCATTCCTGGAACCGCTACGAGGCCGACGGCCGTGATCTTGCCTATTATGAGAACAATAATTTCGGCGGTTATAAATCCTATCATGTGTTTGGCCGTTACACCGATTTCTTCGGCGCCTACTGGCATGATCAGGATTTCGGCATGGCCCGCTATGCTCCGCGCCATGAAAAACCGGGCAAAAAGATATGGATCTGGGGACTCTCGCAACAGGGCATGATCTGGGAAAAGCTGCTCACCGATCAGGACGGGCAGTATGTGGAAATACAAAGCGGCAGGCTCTTTAATCAGTCTGAAAAAAACAGCACCCTGACGCCGTTTAAGCATCGCGGATTTGCGCCTTATGGCGCTGACACCTGGAAAGAATACTGGTTTCCCGCGCTGGCGACAAAGGGCCTGCTGTACGCCAATCCCTACGGAACGCTCAACGCGGTCAGAAGCGGCGGTGATTGGACGCTGCTGTTCTGCCCGATTCAGTCCATTCAGGACACGCTTTGCGTGTATGCGAACGGCGAACTGCTTCTCCGCCGGCGTGTGGACCTGCGTCCTCTGCGCACTCTGTCCTTCAAGGTCGCCACTTCGGCCGGACTCGATCAGATCAGAGTGGAACTGGGCCACGACAAACTGGTTTATATCGGCGACGACCAAGCGAATGTCCTGGCCCGGCCGGTGACCATGCCGGAGGATTTCGATTGGAATTCGCTGTATGGTTTGTATCTGCAGGGCAAGGAGCAGATCCGTCGCCGCGACTATGCGGCAGCCGAAGAAAAGCTGCAGGCCTGCCTGGCGCAGGACCCCAATTATGCTCCGGCGTTGATAGAAAAAGCGGTGTTGCTGTATCGCCGGTTGCACGATGCGGAGGCGCTGGCCTGCGTGGTGCGGGCTCTGCGTATCGACACCTATGATCCGGCGGCAAACTATTATTACGGACTGATACAGGCACGCAGGGGAAATTGGATAGACAGCCGGGATGGCTTTGAAATAGCCAGTCAATCCATGGAATACCGCTCTGCCGCGTTTACCGAACTGGCCAAGCTCGCATTGCGCCAAGGCCGGGATGCAGAGGCCGAACAGCATGCCGCCGCTGCGTTGGCGGTCAATCAGGGCAATGTGCAAGCGCTGCAATGCCGAGCCGTCGCCGGACGAAGACAACGGCAACAAGCGACCACTGAGCAGATGTTAGGGCGATTGGCAGAGCTGGATCCGTTGAATCCCTTTGTTCCGTTT
>JAKJDB010000724.1 GCA_022706175.1 Candidatus Zhuqueibacterota bacterium
GCTTGAGATGGGCGAGATGAGCCTTGGGATCGTCGTTCAGAATCACGCCGGGGTTGAGCAGGTTTTTCGGATCCAGCAGCTGTTTGATCTCCCGCATGACGTCATACGCTTCTTTGCCCCATTCGAACTCGACAAACGGCGCCATGTTGCGGCCGGTGCCGTGCTCCCCTTTGAGAGAACCGTCGTATTTTTTTACCACCAGGGACGCCACCTCGTCCATAAACCGGCTGTACCGTTCCACCTCCGCCGGCCGGTTGAAATCCTGTTTAAAGACGAAATGCAGACTTCCTTCCAGGGCGTGGCCGAAGATGATGGTGTCGTGGTAGCCATGGCGGGCAAACAGGGACTGAAGATCCAACACCGCTTCAGCCAAACGGGGAACCGGAAAAGCGACATCCTCGATGATGACCGTTGTTCCGGTCTCGCGCATGGCGCCGACGGATGGAAACAAACCTTTGCGGATGTCCCACAGCCGGCTATACTCGTCCAGCTGCCGGGTAAAGGCGGTGGGAATCACGGTCTGAAATCCGGCCAAAGCGGACTCGATCTCCTTGAGGTTTATGAGCAGGCGATCTTCCATTGGGGCGCGCGTTTCCACCAGCAGAGCGGCAACCTCCTTGCCCAGGGTTTTCAGATAGGAGGGCATGCTGGTCTTATTTTCCACCGAGCGCAGCGCGGCCCGGTCCATCAATTCCACGGCACTCACCGGGCACTGCTTCATGGCGGTCACCGCCCGGCACGCCTGTTCGATGTCCGGAAAGATCATCAACGCCGATGCTTTTTCTGCGCAATCCGGAACCGTCAAGAGGGTGATCTCGCTGATGAAGCCAAGCGTCCCCTCAGAGCCGACCATCAGATGTTCGATGATTTTAATCGGATCGTCAAAATCCAGCAGCGCATTGAGGCCATAGCCCACCGTATTTTTCATTTTGTATTTACGGCGAATCCGGGCGGACAACTCGGCATCGTTGCGCACCCGCTGGGCCAGAGCGGAAACGCGTTGCAGCAGATCAGCGTGGCTCGCCTGAAACGCAGCGATCGAGTTCGCGTCGCCGGTGTCGAGCAGAGTGCCGTCGCTCAGGATCAGACGCAGGGAGGCCAAGGTATGATAGCTGTTCTGTTCTGTGCCGCAGCACATGCCGCCGGCGTTATTGACAACGATGCCGCCGATCATGGCCGAGTTGATGGAGGCCGGATCCGGGCCGATCTTTCTCGCCATGGGCGACAGGGCGGCATTTGCCGTACTGCCCAGCACACCGGGCTGCACGCGGATTCGGTCGCCGTTGTCCAGGACCTCGATGTTCTTCCACCCCTGATCCAGCATCACCAGGACCGAATCGGAGATCGCCTGGCCGGACAGGCTGGTTCCGGCTGCGCGAAAGGTGAGCGCCAGACCGCGTCGACTGCACTCGCGCAGGATCAGCTGGACTTCGCTCTCTGTTTCCGCCTTCACCACCAGTTTGGGCAACAAGCGGTAAAAGCCGGCGTCGGTGCCAAAGGCCAGAGCGCTGAGATCATCGTGCAGCAGGCGTGAGGCGGGGATTTGAGGGGAAAGGGCTTGATACAGCGCATCGTAGCTTGGGGACAGCATACACACTCCTCTGCGGATCGGTCAGCTTGAATGCTTAATATAAACGATTTATGGTAAAAGACAAAAGAATTTTTCCTCCCCCTTGGGTGAATGAAGCGTCATTTTTCTGTCGGCGGCTTCGTCGCCGGGCGCCGAGCTGAGCGGCCTTGGCGAGACGCGCGGAAAAGAAAGTTGAAATATTGGACCAAAGGCCGTATATTATCTGAAAAATAAATGGAGTCGCTGCGATGACCTCCCGCACCCTGATCCAAGACCTGATCGCGCACAAGCCCGTGCCCCGCTGCGGGTTCTGGCTCGGCAATCCGCATCCGGATACGCTGCCCATCTATTACGATTATTTCGGCGTCCAATCCCTGCAGGCGCTGCAACAGAAACTGGGAGATGATCTGGCCTGGATTCATCCCGGTCAGAATGCCTACAAGCATCCGGAGGGAAAGCCCATTTTCGACAAACAGCGGCGCGGCAACGCATTGGCGGCGGCCGGCGCGTTTGCCGATTGCGAGGACGTCCAGGAGGTGGAGGATTTCGACTGGCCCGATCCCCGGTATCTGGACTTTACCGAAACCCTGGAGCTTTTGCGGAATCGCGGCGACGTCTATCGCGCCAGCGGCTTTTGGTGCTGTTTTTTTCATGACGTGGCCGACTTTTTCGGCATGGAAAATTATTTCATCAAGATGCACACCCATCCCCAGGTGGTCCACGCCGTCACC
>JAKJDB010000725.1 GCA_022706175.1 Candidatus Zhuqueibacterota bacterium
CGGCTGCGCTGAGGATGTCAACCACACCCCTGGCATTGCACCCGGCCCGGTGGAGTCCTACTGCTCTGTGGACAAGCCCTGGGCGAACGCCAGCAACACGCCGTTCCGTAAATATAAGAGCACCGATCATGAGGGCGGCATCTGCACTCCGTTTATCGCCGCCTGGCCTGGAGTGATTCAGCAGCAGGGCCAGGTGTGTAACGCCGTGGGCCATCTTATCGATGTAATGCCGACTCTGGCTGAGATCAGCGGCGCACAGTATCCGGCGGAGTACAACGGCCGCACTGTGCTGCCGATGGAGGGCGCCAGTCTGCTTCCAGTGTTTCAGGGGGGCAAACAGAAAAAGGAGCGCACGCTCTATTGGCGCACTCACCGCAACAGCCATCGCGCGATTCGTCGGGGCGCCTGGAAGCTGGTTTCCGCAACTCCGCAATCACCCTGGCAGCTCTATGATCTCAAACACGATCGATTTGAAACCCAGGACCTGTCATCTGCGCATCCGAACAGAGTGAAAGAGATGGCCGAGCTGTATGCGGCGTGGGAAAGAAAGGTAGGCTTGGACAGGGAATAGCACTTTGCCGTTCCTGTGTTTGCGCAGGAAGAGAGGTTGCCGCCCTGCCGCTGAAGCGATGAACGGCAGGCCAACCAGCGATGGTGTGAATCGGCAGCCGACCGGGCCGCATCGTGCTGCCGGCGTTATTTCACTCCCTGCAGTTTTTCGAGAAACGGCTGATCCAGGGTGTTGGATGAGAAAAAAACCACTCCATCGCTGTTCACCGAATCGCAAAATGCCATCTGCCTGATCATGCTCTCCGGGTCGGCCCAACGGAACCATGAACCGCTGCCGACACCAATGCCCGGACACAGCAGTGCTTTGCCCGGATTGGCATGCATGGCCTGAAGCACCTTTTTTTCAAAATGGTCGCAGCGGTCTGTATAGAGCATGGGACTGACCATGTCCACCAATCCTTCCTGGGCCCAGGTGACCCAGTCCTGACCGACCATAATCCGGGCGGTGGCGGCATCATTAAAGACTGCAGCGCTGATTTTCACCTTCCGGTCCATCGCATTCAATCCGGTTCGAAGATCACGAATAAAAAGCGTAACTCGCTCCCTGTTCCAGTGAAGCCATTCGTTCCAGGCAATGCTGCCGGTGTCGCGGTTTCTTACCTCCGCCAGATCGATGCCGGTGTCCTCTTTGAACAGCCGCAACGTCTCCCGATCAAAGCTGAAATAGGGTTCAACGGGTTCACAGGGATAGCGAACGTAATCCAGATGGACCCAGGCGACATCGTATTTCTGCGCGAGCTCGAGGATCAAACTTTTTTCATAGGCGCGAACAGCCGGAAGCGCTGGATTGGCCACTGCCACCATCTCCCGTTTGGCGTTGGTGATCAGCCACTCTGGGTGGCGGCCTATTTCGCCCAGCATGGCGGTCTCGGGAAAAACACAGAACCATGGGTGCACTTGCATGTTTCTTTTTTCCGCCTCATTGAGAAACAGGGCGAAAAAATCCCAGTCATACACCTTATCACGCACGCCGATCTCGCTGTTGTAATAGAGATGGCCGCTGGTGTTTTTAACCAGGATGAATAGGGTGTTGATTCCGGCCTGGGCATAGGCGTCCAGAGTGGTCTGCATCTTTTCTGTCGCGATCGTCTTGTCCGAACCGAAAAAGCCGGGATGCATCCAGACTCCCCGGACGCGGCCGGACGGCTTTTCCACGGGATCGGCGACTATGGGCGACATAACGCCCAACCAGAAGAAAACGAGAACATAGCCCACAGAGTGCTTCATATTTCAGCCTCGTTAATAATGAGAAGGTCTCTAGGTTCAACGCCGGCGCGGTGGAAAAGTTCGCATGCTCTTCGATCCGACGCCAGGGTCCATTACGGCGCTGCCACCCTTTGCCTGGTCTGGTTAAGCTTCATACGCAGGCCGAAGAAGAACAAAGAGTATCATAATACCGAAATCAGCCTGTTTTGCGTACAGTTCCCTTGGCCCGATGGAATAAGAGCGCCATTTAATTTCAGTTCCTTACTCTTGATAGGACGCAAGCGAGTGCGGTTTTATTTTGACTTTGATCTGCAAATTATTAAATTGGCCGGCGTATGAAGGCAGCCTGCACATGCTGCGCCGCGATGTCCCAATAACTGTGGCTATTAGCTGCATCTTATGTGAAAGCTGGGCTGAGTTGGGCGAGTTGCTGTAACAAAACCATGGGGTCATCCTGTCAGATGATCCATTTACCTTCATGCCGGCGCAGTCGGGCCGGCTTTTATCATGAGGTTGTTCTAT
>JAKJDB010000726.1 GCA_022706175.1 Candidatus Zhuqueibacterota bacterium
GTTGCCGGCGCAAAACAACTATGGCATCATCGCCGCTATCGGTCAGGATCCGGAAATGCCGGTCTATGAGCTGCAAATACCCCTGAGCATGGCAGCGGATCATCCTTATCGGGTGGCCGCAGCGCCGGGGGCAAAGATCAGTCTGGGATTGGAATCCGGTAAAATGAAACGGCCAGAGCGAGGCGATCGCCCCGGATTTCGTTCTGAAGGTGGGGAGCCCGGCGGCGAACCCGGTGGGCCAGGCGGTATGGGCGGAGGTCGACCAGGTGGAATGGGTGGAGGAATGCATGGCGGTATGGGCGGAGACCGCGGCGGCCGTGCGCCGGAGGGAATGGCCGGCAAGTTGATGGAACAGACGGATCCGATTAAAATATGGCTAAAAGTGCAGCTGGCTCAGCCAACCATATGACAAAGCGGACAAGGTACTAGTCTAAAAGACTGTTTATCGTCATTCGGCGAATGCTGCCGGTTTTTTGTTTTTTGGGGGAGATTTTCGGCTGTGGAAACAATGATGAGGATGAAGAGGATCACAAAGACATAATTCCATCAGCATCGTCTTTGCCCATGGCATTCCGCGCTGCGCCGCAGGCCGCCTCTTCCTGTTGACGGCACATCACCAGGGGCAGTTGAAAGACCTGCTCCGCCATTTTGCGCAGCAACGGATTTCGGCGCAGCGCATTGCCGCTGCCCATCAGACGCTTGCGGTTGCGCACTATTTCTTCTGGCAGCATGTGGTACAGGTTGGTGAATATCCCCTTGGCCAGGCTGCGGCTCAACTCTCCCAAATGAAAATTATCCCAACGGACCCCATGAACAGCGGCGCGCAGTCCGGTATCCCAACGCTCGCCGCGCAGATACGGTTCAAAGGTCAGAGCATCGTCCGCCGCCGATCCCAGCCGGTTGAGGCGGCGAAAGATAACCTCCTGCGCCGGCGGCTGCACGCCCATCTCTTTCATCCACCCGGCCAGGGTGTCGGCGAGCCAGGCCCAGACCGATCCGCCATTCAGGGCGGCTGCGGTGAGTACAAGCCGATTGCCGGGATACGGCCTCAGCTCCCAGGTCTTTCCTTTTCGCATATCCCACTTGTGATCCGGCCGCGTCAGCGCTGAAATCTGCGCACCGGTCCCCAGAGTCAGCGCCAGTTCTTCCTCCGGGCGGTTGAGCGTGGCCAAAAGCGATGCCTGGTTATCGCCCAACGCCACACTGATGGGAATGCCGGCAGGAACTCCCCATTGCAAGGCTTTTTTCGCAAGGAGTGGTCCGGTGAGCGCTCCACATGGGACGACAGCGGGCAGCCAGGCGGACTGAATGTCAAGACGCCGCAGGGCCGCGTCATCCCAACGCCGTCGCTCCAGGTCGAAACATCCCCAGCCGGCGGCATTGGTCGCATCGATGGCCGGATTGGTGCTGCCGGTGAGCCGTGCGATCATATAATCGGCGATGGTGGCGGCTGAAAAAGTCTTCCCCGGCAGCTGTTGGTTGGCTTTCAACCAGGCGAGCGTGGCCAAGCCATATCCGCTGTCCAATGCGTAGCCGGTTTTTCTCTGCAGCGTATCAATAAAGTTGTCGTGCAGACAGCGCCGGTCTTGCCAGGTGATGAGATTGGTCAGCGCTCGTCCCTGCCGGTCGAGCAGCAGCAGACCGTGCATCTGTCCGGTCACGCCGATGGCTTGGACGCGGCTGCGCAGTTCTGCTGTCAGCGCAGCGATCACGCGATCCGTAGTCTTGAATATTTTTTCCGGATTTTGTTCTGATCGATCCGGTGGCGTAGCGACGTCCGCACGATGCGCCTGGCTCGCCACCGCACGACAGCGTTTCCGTTTATCCAGTATAACGGCAGAGACCGAGGTTGTGCCGATATCGATGCCCAGAAACATGACAGGCTCCATAACAGGAATGAGACTGCTAGAATACCTTGACCGTCAATCCCAGGATTTGCGCCAGCACCTGCATTTCGGCGATTTTATCGCCGTAAACCAGAGCGGTGTGCTCCCGGGAAATATTGGCGACGAAATCGGGTAGATTGCGGAACTCCATGAGCACCGAGCTCTCGCAATGCGGCATGGCGGTGTGCCGGGTGGTCTCGCAGATTTTCGCCTGAGCCAGCAGCAGGGTCTTTGCATCAAAACAGAGCTCCACCACCGTCACCGGAGCCCCCGGGATCATATCCCCGTCAGCGCCGCACCCCAGGCCATCCCGTTTGATCTCATAGGTGCCGCCCCAATCGGTCAGAGCCGTTTTGCCGCTCGGCGTCATCTCTGGAGAGACGATGCCGACATAGCCGCAGTGGGCCA
>JAKJDB010000727.1 GCA_022706175.1 Candidatus Zhuqueibacterota bacterium
GGAGGCCGGTCTGCTGGGCATCTCCATGACCAATTCGGCGCCGCTGGTGGTGCCGACGTTTGGCCGCGAGATGATCATCGGCACCAATCCGATCAGCCTCACAGCGCCGACAAAACGCAACAAACCCTTTTTCCTCGACATGGCGACCTCAGTGGTGCCGCGGGGGAAATTGGAAGTCTACGACCGTCTTGGCAAAACCATGCCGGAAGGCTGGGCGGTGGATGAGGAGGGACGGGTGACCGGCGACGCGGCCAACGTGCTTAGAAACATGGTTGCACGCGCAGGGGGCGGCATTCTGCCGCTGGGCGGCGCAGGTGAATCGCTCAGCGGATACAAGGGCTATGGCATGGCGGTGCTGGTGGATGTGCTCTGCGGCGTGCTCTCCGGCGGCGCCTACGCCGATCTGGTGGACAGCAAGGGGCCCCACGGCGAGCATCAACCGGCGAACGTCGCCCACTTTTTTATGGCGCTGAAAATCGAAAATTTTGTCGACCGCAACACCTTTTGCGACAAAATGGACGATCTGATCGACCGGCTGAAAAACTCGGCCAGAGCGAAGGACGAACCGCGCATTTACATACACGGCGAGAAAGAGCAGGAGCGCTATGAAAAGCACAAACGTGAAGGCGTGCCGCTGGACGATAAAACCGTGCAGATGTTGCAGACCATCGGCCGGGAGCGCGGAGTGACGGTTCCTTTTTAAGCCGGCCAGGCGGAAAAGGTGGGATTCTGTTTATGCAGCAAACGATTCAACAAAAAAAATTCTCTCAGTATCTCCATAACGATCATCTGGTGGAAATGCCGTATGATCAGGAGCTGATGCTGAAGAATCAGGCGCTGCAATCCTATGCCCATGATCAGCACTGGCCGGCCTCATGCCGGCCGGTCATTCCCTCGCCACGTCCGCGGCAGTATCGCACGTTGTCCAAACGCGCGATCGTGGGGCACGGCGAAAAAATCCTCTGGCAGCGCGCCGGTTCCCGCGACCAATCGGATCGCCGGCTGGAGGCGGAAGGTCATGGGGCTCTCTATGATTTCATCCTCTCCTTTCTGGCGAAACCCGGCTATCGCGAACTGACCAAGCACGTGAACTATGTCATCCTCCGCGGCGGCTATGAGACTTTTTGCGTCATCCTCAATGTCGATCAGATGAATAACGTGGTGGTGCGCAAATGCAAACTGCTGGCAGAACATCTGCAGCAGGCGGACTTGGGGGTTTCAGCCGCGTTCATCTATTTTGATCCCTCCCGATCCGAGTATTATCTGGAGAGCGAGCGGCCGCCGGCAGCGGTCAACTACAAAAAGCTGTTCGGCTCCCAACTGCTTCAACTCGGCATTCGCGGGATCAAGCTGGTGTACGAAGCCACCGCGTTCTCGCAGATCAATCAATCCATCCTGCCGGCGTTCATCGACGCGGCGGAAAAGATGCTGAGGCCGCAACCCGAACAGCGGCTGATCGACCTCTATTGCGGTTATGGTTTTTTCAGCCATCTTTTAGCGGAGCGGTACGCGGAGGTATGGGGTGTGGATGTAAATTCCGAGGCGATCAAATCAGCCAGGCTCAATCAAAAACGGCTGCATCCTGACCGGCGCATGCATTTCCAAGCGCTGGCCATCGATGGCCGGGTCGTGCGACGCGGGCTGCCAAAAATGGACGGACGCCGGGAGGTGATGGTGCTGGACCCGCCCTACCAGGGCACGGAAGGGGCGGTGATACCCGCTTTGGCCGAACGGTGCGCCGAACGGGTGCTGCATATATTCTGCAACATTGACCGGGTTCAAACCGAACTGGCTCAGTGGCAAGACCATGGCTATCGGGTTCGCGCCATCCAGCCATTGGATCTCTTTCCAGCCACAGCCCATATCGAAATCCTGGCTTTGATGGAGCGATAGAGCATGAGCCGGGCTGCCTGGAAACGCTGAAGGCCCTCGCGGACGGATTTCTCAAAGCGTGCGTCGCACACTCTCAGGATGCTCTGTCGTCCGGCAATCCCTCCTCCCCCTTTTGCCAAAGCACCGAAATCCTACGCACTTGTTCCCACACCCGTTCGCGCGCTTGCCGACGGCTGCATCCCTGCAGCAGCAGTGCGTCGTATTCGGTTTCGGTATGGCGGATGTGCGCCAGGACCGCCAATTCGACCGCCTTGGGTTTTAGTTGTTTGGCAAACGCAGCGCGTCCCACCCGACCGCTGTATTTGCTGCAGGCATGCTGGGCGATGGCGGTCTCCTGGCCCGGTGGGCAATGGGGATAGTGCTCTCGAATGGCGAGGGTGAACTGCTGCAGGTAGTGCT
>JAKJDB010000728.1 GCA_022706175.1 Candidatus Zhuqueibacterota bacterium
CTCAAAGGCAACGCCTTTCGTCTGCTGGAGACCTACAGGGAGCGGGTCTGCTCGTTCAATGACGACATTCAGGGAACCGGCTCTGTGGCCATGGCGGTGCTGTTGTCTGCCATGAAGATCAAAAAACAGAAATTGACCGAACAGCGTTTCATGATGTTCGGCCAGGGCCAAGCCGGCGTCGGCATCGCCCGGCAGATCATCACCGGCCTGGTCAAGGAAGGGCTGAGCTATCGCGAAGCCTGCGGCCGAGTGTACGGCGTGGACAAGGACGGCCTGCTGCTGCAAGGCATGCCGGTGAGCGAGGAGCAAAAGCCGCTGCTCAAGAGCCAGGAGGAGATCGCCGGTTGGAAAGTCGCCCGCGCAGACCGGATCACTCTGCTGGAGGCGATCCGCAACAGCAAAGCCACGGTGCTCTTTGGCGTCACCGGACAGGCCGGCGCCTTTGACGACGAGGTGCTCGCCGCCATGGCGGCCAATACGCCGCTGCCGCTGATCATGCCGCTCTCCAATCCCACGGCCAAAGCCGAATGTACACCGGAGACCATCGCCCGGGCGACCAATGGCAATTATCTGTGCGCCACCGGCAGCCCGTTTAAACCGGTGATGGTCAACGGCCGGGAACGGGCGGTATCACAATGCAACAACCTGTACATCTTTCCGGGCGTCGGCCTGGGCGCGCTTATCTCCGGTTCGCCGCGGGTGACGGATCGCATGTTCATGGCTGCGTCCGAAGCCCTGAGCAATCTGGTGACCGCTGAAGAACTCAACAGCGGCAAACTGCTGCCGCACATCAGCAAAATCCGCTACGTCTCCAGCCAGGTGGCACTGGCGGTGGCCAGAGAGGCGCGCGAAAGCGGACTGGGCGCTCGCGGAGACGACGAAAAACTGCTGCAGATGATCCTCAACGCCATGTGGGAGCCCAAGTATCTGCCGCTGCGCTATCAAAAGCCGGATTTTTCTTTTTGATGAATCGTTGGGCCGGCGGTACGAAAAAAAACCGTCGGTGATGACGCGGACCTGACAACGAATCTTAGTCTCGAGTATTCCCAGTTGAAAGAGTGGCAGGAAAAAATTGATGATCTACAGCAGGCCGGCCTGACGCTGCAAGTGGAAAAGGCCGGCCGGGTGATCTTTGCTTCAGCAGAACCGATGCTCAAGCCTCTGCTGCTCTGTTTGCAGCGAAGGCGGAGCGATATGGCCGGCGCCACAGTGATCGATAAAATCGTCGGCCGCGCTGCGGCCTATTTGTGCGTAGAAGGAAAAGTGGCTGAGGTGATCACGCCGCTGGCCAGCCACGGCGCGCAGGAGGTTTTGCAGCAGGCCGGCATCCCCTTACAGGCCCAGCGGGTGGTGGCGCAGATCATGAACCGGGATAACACCGGTCCCTGTCCCATGGAGCAGCTGGCCGGCCAAGCGCGCTCGGCCGAGGAGTTCTACCAGGCCCTGAGCGCTCGTATCGCAGTCAAACAAGCCCAAGAATAAAAGGCCGGCCCACGTCTGCTCGCCTATGGCAGGCCCTGTCGTTCACTTTACCCCCAGTACATTTTCTTTCGATGTGCTCTTGCCCAAAAACCTTCATCTTCTACAGGTGTCCAGCACCCGCCGTGTCCCTGCGCTATCGCTAAAAAGCGCCGTGCAGCCATTGCACCACATAAAAACAGCCGGCGGCCACCACCGCGGAAAAGGGGATGGTCACCACCCAGGAGACAACGATGCGGCCAAAGATGCTCCATTTGACCTTGGTGGCGTTGGTCGTGGATCCAACGCCGGCGATGGCGCCGGCGATCGTGTGCGTTGTCGAAACCGGAATGCCCATGTGGGTGGCGATAAAGATGGTCGCCGCACCGGCGGTCTCTGCGCAAAAGCCGTGCACCGGCTTGAGTTTGGTCAACCGCATGCCCATGGTCCTGACGATGCGCCAGCCGCCCATGGCCGTGCCGATCGCCATGGCGGTCTGGCAGGAGAGGATGATCCACATGGTTTTCAAATTTAACAGAGAAAGCTGAGTGTTGAGATCAAACATGCCGGCGGCCACCAGCAGGGCGACGATGATGCCCATGGTCTTTTGCGCGTCGTTGCCGCCATGACCCAGAGAATAGAGTGCGGCGGAGAAGAGCTGCCCTTTACGGAAAAAGCTATCCACTTCACTGGGACGATATTTGCGGAACACCCAATAGATCAGCAACATGAAGGAAAAGCCCGAAGCCATGCCGATCATCGGGGCCAGGGGTATGAACTGCAGGATGGCGACCATCTTCTCCCGGCGAATGCTGCTCACCCCCTGGT
>JAKJDB010000729.1 GCA_022706175.1 Candidatus Zhuqueibacterota bacterium
AATCATCTGGTCCTGTCTGGACGATGAGTTTGAGCACGACTATACTCAGCGATGGGGAAAACGATCTTTCAGAATGGCCACCCAGGGGCGTCAGGCGCATTGCTTTATCAACGGGGAAAAAGCCTTTTCATTCACCAGAGGCATCCGTATCCTTTCGGATGTCAAGGGAAGCATCATTCAGGTGGCCGGCATGGACGTCAGGCCGCAACAGGCGATCATCGTTCATCGCGGCAAGACCGTTTCACTCACGGTTGAACCCAACGCGGTTTATGACCGCCAAAAGAATTTCAGTCGGACGCGGCGGGTGGAATTCACAATGCCGGCGCTGCCGTAAATTCGGAGCCGCCTGATTGTTTAATGCCGTTTTGCACCTGTTCAGGCAAGCCCGATGATCGCCAACACTGTATGGACGACTAGAATGAATGGCCGGTTTAACAATAGGTTAATAACAAAGAACACACGAGGCCGTTCGACCAGACAAGAAAACAATTCAATCTTTTCATGTGTTCTGCGCATTTCGCTGTGAACTTTTTTACTATTGATTTAGAAAAAATTTATTATTGCTAATTTACAGTTCTACTGACGAGCCTAATAAATGGAACATTCAATGGAATGCAAAAAATTAATTGCCGGCATCCTTGTACTAACCGGATTCACCATCTCCAGGGCTTGCGCCCAGTTGGATTCCCATCCTGAATCCTACCGGATCGATCAGCAGGATGTTGACCGAGCCCACCGGATCATCTCCACGCCGCTGCGGCGGCCGGTCGTCATGCCGAATCCGAGTCCGGCCGCACAATGGTTTCCCCAGGCCGGGCTGGGCCTGTTTCTGCATTGGGGCATTCACAGCGTGGCAGGCGCACAGCCTTCCTGGGACATGATCGCCCATTACATCTGGGGAGGAAAGGTCTCGCCGCCGGACCGGTATTACCGTCTGGCTGAGCGGTTCAATCCGCAGCGCTATGATCCGGGGAAATGGCTCAAAGCCGTTAAAAAAGCCGGATTTACCTACGCTGTGTTGACCACCAAACACCACGACGGCTACGCCCTGTGGCCTTCCAAATACGGCATCGGCACCAGACAATATCTCGCCGGCCGTGATCTGCTTAAAGACTATGTCGATGCCTGCCGCGCCAATGGCCTGAAGGTGGGATTCTATTTTTCGCCACGGGACTGGCATTACCCCGGCTTGCTGCATCCCAATGAGTATGACGCGGAGACATGGCATGATCTTCCACCCATCGCCGATCCGGCGGCCAATGAGCAGGCATTTGAACGCTTTCTCGGTTTTGTGCTGGCGCAGATGGAGGAGATCCTTACCCGATACGGAAAGATCGACCTTCTCTGGCTGGATGGCATGCACTTCCGCGGCATCGCAGACATGCACACCGAACAGGTCTACGCCTGGATACGGACGCTGCAGCCAGACATAGTCATCAATGACCGCTGGTCCAACCTGGTGAATCCCGACGATCCGAATGGCAGCGGAGTGCGCATCGGCGATTTCACCACCGCGTTCGAGTGCACCAAACCCACCTATGTTCCCTCGCTGTGGTGGGATCACTGTGACATCTGGACCAGTGGCGGCGGCGGCTGGGGATATGACAGCACCGGCACCTTTCGCCCCTACTCCTGGTTCTTTGAACATCTGGTCGCATGCCGGTCGTTGGGCGGCAATTTTTTAATCAATGTCGGGCCTGATAAGGACGGCGACATGCATCCCGCTTTCTATCAAAACGTGGCCGGCCTGGCGGAATGGATGAAGCACAGTGGAGAATCTCTGCTCGGGGCAGGACCCTCTCCAGGAGCGGAGAGAAGCAATGCGATGATCACGACCAGAGGCAAAACCTGGTACCTGCATCTGCTGCCCGACATAACCAAACAGGTTTCCCTGAAAATTGACAAACCTCCGAAATCAGTCACTCTGTTGCGGACGGGAACGCCCCTGCCGTACAGCTACTGGGGTGGATTCATAAAATTCACCCTTGCCTCCAGTCTGCGCACCGAAATGGATGATGTGGTCAAGGTACAATTTTAACCAACGGCCGCGGGTGAACAGGATCACAGAACCAACATAAGGAACCATGCACTATGAAACCATTTTTGCTTTTTTCTGTGCCTCTGTTGCTGGCCTGCCTGGCCGCAACCGGATCTTCGGGCCAGCAGCTCATCGGTAACCTAAAATGCGAGTATCTGATCAATCCCATCGGGATCGACGAAAAAAGTCCCCGGCTGTGCTGGCAGATGTTTAGCAGCCGGCCCGGAGCGAGGCAGCAGGGATTTCAG
>JAKJDB010000730.1 GCA_022706175.1 Candidatus Zhuqueibacterota bacterium
CACCGCCTGGTCTGAGACGCAGACGGTGCTGCTGGCCAACTATGCGCGCCAACGCCGTATTGGCCCTTATCTCGGCAACTGGGATGACCCGGTGGTGGTTGTACATGATATCTTTAACAGCCGCGGGCTGGTGCTCGGCAACGAAACGCCGGGCGTCACCAAACGCACCGCCGTCAACCTCGATGGCAACACGGTGACTGTGGGCCTCACCTATCCGGACCAGGACTATGGGTTTCGCAAATGGCTCAAGCCCGGGCAGAGCTGGGACACGCCCTGGACCTTTATCGGCCTGTATCGCGACAGCCATGATCCGTTTGCCGTGGTCCAGGGTGCGGTGGCCGACTTTGTCCGCAAACATATGGGCATCCGCCTGGCAAAAATCAAAAACAAACCCGTGTTCGTCTATAACACCTGGGTCCCTTTTCAGGACCGGATCGATGAAAAGCTGGTCCATGAACTGGCCGAAGCGGCCGCCGAGTGCGGCATCGAAGAGTTTATTATCGACGCCGGCTGGTTCACCCTGGCCGGCAACGACTCAAGCGTGGAAAAATCCTGGTTCAAGCAGTGCGGCGACTGGCGCATCGATCCCGGCAAATTTCCCCGAGGGCTCAAGCCCGTCTTTGACCACATCAAACAATTGGGCATGAAACCCGGCCTGTGGATCAGCCTTGGCACTGTAGCCAAAACCTCCAAAACCTTTGCCGAATTTCCCCAGTATTGGGTCCGCGACCAGGAAGGAGAAATCCTCTATCTGCACCAGGCGGGCGATCCGGATAACGCCTCAGGGTGCTTTTCCACCGGTTGGCCGGACCACATGCGCGAGGTCATTTCGAAATACATTCACGAATACGGCCTCGCTTACGCCAAGCTGGATCTGGCGGTGGTGACCAGTCCTTACACCTATGACAAGCGCATCAGCGGCTGTTATGCCAACGGACATCTGCACAAAGACCGCGAAGAGGCGCTGTTGATGAGCTTTGAAAAGCTGTACGCGATGTTCGATCAGGTGCACGAATCCGCTCCAGAGGTGTTCATCGACTGCACCTTTGAAACCGTGGGCAAGCTGCAGGCCATCGACTACGCCATGTGCAAACACGCCGAGGGCAACTGGCTGTCCAATTTTTACGAACCGACCCCGGTCGGCAATTTGCGCGTACGGCAGATGGCCTGGTGGCGTTCTCCGGCCATCCCCGCAGCCTCCCTGGTCATCGGCAATCCGCGCATGGATGATCCGGACGCCATTCTTTACATTAAATCGCTGGCCGGAACGCTGCCCATTCTGCTGGGCGATCCGCGAAAGCTCTCCAAGGCGACACGCGCAGAATTCAAACGCTATGCGGATTGGCTGCGGATGATGCAGCAGCGTTACGATTATATGATGTACCGTCAGGACCTGCCCGGCTTTGGCGAACCTGCGGCAGGGGCGTGGGACGGATGGGCGCGCATCAACACCGACACCCGCTTTGGCGGCATCGTCGGCATGTTCCGCCACGGAGCGATTGAGGACAGTCGCAAGATCGCGGTCCCGGGTCTGGATGCCGGCCGCCGCTACCAGGTCTCGAGCGCACCGGAGGGCAAGCCGGTTGCGACCATGACCGGTCACGAATTGATGAATAAGGGCTTTCCTGTTCAAGGAGACAAGCTTTACGACGGATGGCTGTTTGAAGTCCGCAGGCTGCCATAGACAGAGATAATCCAGGGCATCATGGACGCCCAATCAAGGCATTGATCGCCTGCCGCTTCCACGCCCTCATTCACACCATCTCGGCGCCGGTTAGGCATGTCGTAATTTAAGCAGAAGGATCAACATGGTACAATGTGCGCATACAGATCTTAGGAAAACGGCTCGCGCATGCGGCTTGCTCTTGTGCATGGCGACTCTATTGAACGCCGGCACCGGCATCGCCGACCCTGGCCAGTATCTGCAGAAGGTGAAAAAAGCGCTGCAGCAGCCATGGCCGGCTAATCGAACCATTCACCTGGTCTTTCACGGGCACTCGGTGCCGGCCGGATATTTCAAAACGCCGGCGGTCAACACGCTAGAGGCTTACCCCTATCAGGTGCTCAAGCAGGTGAAAGCGCTCTATCCTCATGCCGTGGTCAATGTGATCACCACAGCCATCGGCGGAGAAAACGCAGTCAACGGCGAAAAGCGGTTCGAGTCCGATGTTCTCAATCACAAGCCGGACGTACTGTTCATCGACTATGCGCTGAACGACGTGGCCGCAGGACTCGATCGCTCCAGGACGGCGTGGGAACGCATGATCCAAAAAGCGTTAAAGC
>JAKJDB010000731.1 GCA_022706175.1 Candidatus Zhuqueibacterota bacterium
GACGACATTGACCAGGCCGATGTAGGGAATAGTCACCACACGTTTGCCGATGGCATAAGAGAGAGGCGCGACTTTATAAACCAGGGCAAAAGGGACCGCAAAGCAGGCGGTTTCCAGCGTGGCGGTGCCGGAAGCGACCAACGCGGCCGCAGCAGCCTGGAGAAGATCATAGGTTTCATCGTGCACTACGGTCACCCACGGATAATCCGCCAGGCATTCCTGCAAAATTTCCCCGGAGATCGTGGTCGCCTGCGCCACTGCGAACTGCAGATGAGGATGACGCCGGCGCAGGACCGCTGCCGCCTGCAGCATGGCGGGCAACAGAGAGCGCACTTCTTGAATCCGGCTGCCGGGCAGCAACGCGACCACCGGCCTCTCCAGGTCCAGCCGGTGCAGGGTGCAAAACTCCGGGGTGGTATGTTTAGGCTGCAGCCCCTCCAGCAGCGGATGGCCGACAAAGTGGGTGCGGATGCCGTGGCGGCTGAAAAACGGCACTTCAAAGTCAAAGAGCACGGCCATCTCGTCGATGTGGCCGGCCATTCCGGCGGCGCGCTGCGGCCGCCAGGCCCAAACCTGAGGCGCGATGTAATAAAAGGTTCGCACTCCCAGGGCTTTGGCGGCGCGGGCCAGACGCAGATTGAATCCCGGATAATCGATCAGCACCAGCACATCGGGTTTGCGGGCCTCGATCTCGGCGAGGAGATGGTTAAAAATGCGGCGAAAGTAGAAATAGTGCCGCGCCACTTCGATAAAGCCGATGTACGCGAGCTGGCTCACGTGGTAATACAGAGACATGCCGGCCGATTGCATCGCATCGCCGCCGATGCCGAAAATCTCCGCCCCTGGGTCGAGCTGTTTCAGGGCTGCGACCAGCCGGCCCCCGTGCAAATCTCCGGACGCCTCGCCTGCACTGATCATAATTCTGGCGGACATGGCAGGGCCTATCGAAACAGCCAGATCAGGAGGATGAGCAGCGAGATCAGGGTAAAGCTCTGCAGCGAATTGCGTTCAGTGCGCAGCGCTTTACGCCAGGTGGTGGGCACACGATCGCCTTTTCCCCAGGGCGTGATTCTGGGCATGATGCGCGGTACGGCCTCTTCATATTCGGAAAAAATCCGAGGAAATTTTTCGCGCAAAAAATCCTCCTCCAGGGTGATGATGGCATAGTACTGGATGCCGAAGAGAATCAAATAGAGAAGCAGCATCCACGGCATCCACGGCCAGGCCATGATCAGCACGCCCAGGCTGAGCAGGAAATTGCCGGCGTAGAGCGGATTGCGCAAGTGGCCGTAAGGGCCGTTGGTCACCAATTCATCCGCGCCCACTCGGCCGGTGGTACGGGTGGCGGATCCGGAATAGCGCAGCGCCCACACGCGTAAGACCTCTCCAGACAGGGCGATCGCGAACCTAATCAGCAACGACCACCAGCTGGGCTTGGCCAGAATCAATGCGGCGATGATGAGCGGGATGGGGGTATAGCTGCGATATTTGAAAAACAGCGCTCGATAGTCCATAGGATCCTTTGAAAATGATGGTGTCTTTTGGTCGATAAAACGGTGCTATTGATTGGTAAATATAGCCTTTTGTCCAGTGGAGATCAAGCTATTTGTGCTGGAGAGGGCAGGTTGTTGTAATGCTCGCGAGAAGGATGATCTTTTTTGCTATATATGCGTGTTTGTTCTGCAAGGGGTGAGGGACCCAGCGAAGAACGACGTTTATCTCATTCGCAGAATCGGCACAGCGCATGCAGCAATTTCCACCGCCGGCATCGCATCGGCCAAACCACAAGTAAAAGCAAATTCTTTTGTGGATGTATCAGCCTGGCTATTGACTGATGATTGCCGTGATCCTCTCCGCCACCCGCAACGCATTCAGGCCGTCCTCACCGCTGACCTTTGGTCTGCTGTGCCGGCGAATGGCGTCGAAAAAGCTGCACCATTCTGCGGTCATGGCGTCGCCTTCAGGGATCTCGGCCTGTTCGTAGAGGATGTTGCGTTTGCGGCTGCCCTTTTCGATCTGGCCGAGGATGACCGTGCTGGGCAGGTCGGAATCGCCCTCTTTCAACCGAAAGATCTCGGTGAGCCGCTGCAGGAAATCGATGGAGATATAGGCGTCGCGCTGAAACAGGCGCATCTTGCGCATCTTGCGTTGCGAGATGCGGCTGGCGGTCATGTTGGCGACACAGCCGTTGGCGAACTGAATGCGGGCGTTGGCAATGTCCACTTCGTCCGAGACTACGGCCACGCCGTTGGCGTGGATGTCCACCACCTCGCTCTGCGCC
>JAKJDB010000732.1 GCA_022706175.1 Candidatus Zhuqueibacterota bacterium
TAGGCAGCTCCACCTCCGGTGCGCCCGAGGCCATCCTCACACCCTCGCCGGACGCCGAGTACGGCATGCAAGTCCCCTATGACGGTCAGCCCTACGTCGTCTCGGTCAACCGCATTAACTATGGCATCACTTTTGTAGTGCCCTCTGAGGAGATTCTGGAATTTCTCAACAGACAGCGCACGCTTTTCATAGGCACGGCCTATGAGACCAACTTGGCAACCGCCTTTCAACAGAACAGAGCTTCACTTGCCCCGTGATCTCCTCCCGGCGCCGGCAGAGCCGTTTGTCCCATCAAACCCAATGTCGGCCCTCGACAGCCGCGGCAAGGATGTGCTGCTGTGTTATGGACAAGTACTTATTAATAAATAAAATAAAAAAAGAGCCTTTAAATAGCTTGACTGATTTAAAAAAAATGGCTAACTTGAAAATTAACCAAAAGCCTATATACGCTGCGCCGGCAGATGCGAATAACCAACGGGAGGTCCTCTGGTCGAGGATAAAGGACATATTCTGTGGGTGGATGACGAGATCGAGCTGCTCAAACCCCATGTGCTTTTCCTGGAAGAGAAGGGATACCGCGTAACCACCGTGACCAACGCCGAGGACGCCATCGAGCTGTCCAAACAACACGAGTTCGATCTGCTGCTGCTGGATGAGATGCTCAACGGCATGGACGGTCTGACCGCACTCAATGAAATCCAAACCCTGCGCCCTGCGCTGCCGGTCATCATGGTCACTAAAAATGAAGAAGAGCGGTTGATGGAAGAGGCCATCGGCGCCCGCATCGTCGATTATTTGACCAAACCGGTGAACCCCAGCCAGATTCTGCTGGTCTGCAAAAAAGTTCTGCAGCGCAAACAGATCGCCGGAGAACGCATTTCGCGCGACTATTCCTCCGAGTTTTCCCAGATCGCCGGCCGCATTCTGGGCGCCATGGAATGGAAAGATTGGGTCGATGTACATCTCACGCTGTGTGAGTATGATCTCGAGTTGGACCAACATCCGGACCTGGGGCTGAAACAAACCCTCTACGATCAGAAGCGGGATTGCAACACCGAGTTCGGCCGCTATATAGAAAAAAACTACAGCCAATGGTTATTCAACGATGAGCGGCCGCCGCTGTCGGTGGACGTTTTTAATAACTATGTCAAGCCGCACATCGACCGGGGCCACCGCGCCATTCTGGTGGTGATCGACAACATGCGCCTGGACCAATGGCTGGTCCTGGAACCGCTGTTGCGCGACTATTTCCGCATCAACCGCGATTATTATTTTTCCATTCTGCCGACCGCCACGCCTTATGCCCGCAATGCGATCTTTAGCGGCCTGTTTCCGGCGGACATTGAAAAGCAGATTCCGGATCTCTGGCAGAACAGCGACGAGAACGACGACACGAGCTGCAACCGTTTCGAAAGCCAGCTCATGGAACGGCAGCTGCAGCGGCTGAAGATCGAACTCAAGCCGGCGCCCAAATACGTCAAGATCCTCGACATTCAGGAGGCGCGCTCCATGGCCAAGCGCATCCAGGAATACGCGGACACGCCCTTCTCCTCGATTGTGCTGAATTTCGTCGACATTCTCGCCCACACCCGCAGTTCGTCGGATCTGATCAAAGAGATGATTCCCAATGAAGCGGCCTTTCGATCCATGACCCGCTCCTGGTTTGAGCATTCCCATATCTTTCAGGCGTTGCGGCAATTGGCGGAAATGGGCAACCGGGTGGTGATCACCTCGGATCACGGCAGCATCCGCGGCATGCGCGGAGCCAAGGTGATCGGCGATCGTGAAACCTCCACCAGCCTTCGTTATAAATACGGCCGCAATATCAAGGCGGATGCCAAGCACGCGGTCATCGTCAAAGATCCCAAATCCTACCGCCTGCCGACGCGCGGGATCAACAGCAATTATCTGATCGCCAAAGAGGATTACTATTTTGTCTATCCGACCAACTATCACTATTATCTCAATTATTACGCGGACAGTTTTCAGCACGGCGGCATCTCCATGGAGGAGATGATCCTGCCGCTGATCACTCTGGAGCCCAAGTAGGCCGGAATGCAGACCTGGTCAGGAAAAGATCGATGAACGAAACGGTCCACATCAGCGGAACGGACTATGACCTGATACATCGGGTGGTCAGCCACAGCGTGGAACAGACGGTGCGCTACGCAGCGGAATGGGCGACCACGCTGCAGGGCGGTGAGACCGTGGCGTTTTACGGCGGCCTGGGCTGCGGTAAAACCACATTTATCCGGGGAGTGGTGGTTGGATTACATG
>JAKJDB010000043.1 GCA_022706175.1 Candidatus Zhuqueibacterota bacterium
GGGCCCGCCGGCAGGATGATCAAAGTTGCAGCCGCCGTCATCCGGCGTCTCCAGAATCGCCATCATCGCGGCTTTCCCTTGCACATGACCCCACCAGGGCATATAGAAACCGCGGCTATGGCAGCGATCATCATACAGTGTGACTTTGTCAGGCCAGGCGCGCGGCAACAGCATGCCCTGCATGAAAGGCATGACTAAAAAATCAGCCTGTTGCGGATCCAGCGCGTTCGGCCACAGACACTGCTGCAGAACCGCCTTGCGCTCCAGGGCTGCGATCTCGCACGTCAGTTCCTCCTCTTCCCCTTCAAGGCAGATCGACAGAACAAGGCCAAAATCCAGTTCGCGGCCCTGAACTACAAAACGATCGAGGGTGATGCGCAGACCCTTTTTGAATCCGGTCTGATAGGGAGCGATGGTGCGCGCGGTGGCATCCACTAAACGGCAGCGTGCCGTGATCGTTTGCTGCACGGTCAAGGGCTCCGCTGAACCGGCTGCAAACGACCAGGTCGCGGCTCGATCCTGAACCGTCATCGCCAGACTCGATTCATCGATGCGAACATGCCTTTGTTGTCCATGGATCCACCAGCTGCCGGCCTCCTGGAGCACCTGCACTCCCGCAACCGGGTTGAGCCCATGCCCGGCAGTCGCCCAACTCATAACAAGCAGGACGAGAACGAACGTCTTTTTGATCATAGATTGCCCGCCTGATCTTTTGTCAAATGACTTTTAATATTCCGGTCAATCGAATATCCGAAGAGGAAGATCCGATCTGGATCTCAAACCTTCCCGGTTCCACGACAAAGGCTTTCTTGCTTCTGTCCCAATAGGCCAATTCGGCCGCCGGCAGGGTAAAAGTCACGCGCCTGCTTTCACCGGGCTGCAGCATCAGCCGCCGAAAACCTTTTAACCGCTTGACCGGTCTGGAAACCGGGGCCTGCAAATCCCTGATATAGAGCTGCGCCACTTCCTCTCCAGGCCGGTCGCCGGTATTCTTAATCTCCACGTGTATGGTCACCGTGCTGTCCTGAGAAACACGCGTTGGCGAGGTCTTGAGCTTGGCATAGCGAAACCGGGTGTAGCTCAGACCGTAGCCGAAGGGATAGAGCGGTTCCTCTTTCTCACAAGAATAGCTGCCGCTTTTTCTGATCTCCGCCATATAGGTGCGGCCGTGACGGATGTCGTAATCATCAAACGGCGGCAGTTGCTCCACGGAACGGTAAAAGGTGAGCGGCAGTCGGCCGGCGGGATTATAGTCGCCAAAGAGCACATCAGCGATGGCGTGACCGCCCTCTTCACCGGGAAACCAGGCCTCGAGGATGGCTGGAACCGTGTCGTTTAGCCTGGTGATGGACAAGGCGCTGCCGTTTTGCAGCACCGCCACCGTGCGCGGGTTGGCCTGAAGAACAGCCTGCACCAGATCGTCCTGAATGCCGGGCAGATTCAAATCCGATCGATCCACGCCTTCATTTTCCACGGAAAGATCCGTGCCGAGAAAAACCAGAGCCACATCCGCCCTCTGCGCTGCGTCGACGGCCGCTTGAAACCGCCGCGGATCCGCCGGCCCGCCGCACAAACGCATGGCGGATTTGTACCAATACTCGACGTATTCGATGCGCAGGTCATAACGCCGGCCGGATTCGAGTTCGAGGATGACGAGCTGTGTGGCGGCGTTCCGGTTCAGACTTTTGTTCATCACCTGGCGTCCGTCGAAATAGATACGGACGACGTCATCGAAATTCGCACTCAAATAATATCTTCCGCTCACCGGAGCGGTAAACCGGCCGGTCCAGCGCACGGAAAAGGTGTCGCTGTGAACGGCCGCATGCGGCGATGTGCGGCCCCAATCGAAATCAAGGGACGAATCGATGCGCGATAATACCGGTTTGCCGGAAAAAGTCAGATTATTAAAATATTCCCCAAGCAATCCCCGCTCTGTGCCGGTGCCCTGCGGCGGCGACAGCAGTGCAGCCGGGATCACGGGCAACTGCGGCTGAACGGCGCACCCTTTTTCATAAAAAAGCCTCGCTTCGCCCAGCCTTTCGCGCAAGGCCTCCAGAGGCGACACCGCAAAAGAATATCTGCCGGTGTAGCCGCCGAGTTGAGTGGTATCGGCGTTGGGGCCGATCACAGCGATGGATCGTACTTTTCGCTGATCCAGAGGCAGCAGACCGCCGCTGTTTTTCAACAGCACCATGGCCTTACGGGCCGTTTCCCTGGCTAATTGCCGATGCTGCGGACTGTCCACCACCTGCATGGGAATTTTGCTGTAGGGGACCATCTCTGCAGGATCGTACAATCCCAAACGAAATCGTCCGAGCAACAGACGGCCGACCGCTTTATCGATAGCCGCCTCTGATATCAAGCCGTTTTTCACCACCCGGCTGAGATGGTTTTTAAACAGATCACCGCACTCCAGATCCAGCCCGGCGTTGACCGCCAGAGCGATGGCCTCGTCAATCCCTGATGCATAGCGATGGTTCTTGTGAATATCGTCAATGCCGTTGCAATCAGAGACCACGCTGCCATCGAACCCCCATTCGCCGCGCAGCAGGTCGGTGAGCAGCCACGGATTGCAGCAGCAGGGCACGCCGTTGAGCGCGTTGTAAGCAGCCATAATGGACTGGGCTTTGCCCTGTTGGATCAAGACCTGATAGGGGACCAAATAGTATTCGCGCAGCAGCGTTTCGTCGATCTCGCTGGAGCCGGTATGACGGCGCCACTCTTCGTTATTGGCGACAAAATGTTTGGGCGCCACCAGAGTTTTGAAATAACGCGGATGCGATCCCTGCAATCCCCGGGTCAGCGCCAGGCTGAGCCGCGAGGTCAAAAAAGGATCCTCGCCGTAGCACTCATGCGTGCGGCCCCAGCGCGGATCGCGGGCCAATTCCACCACCGGACTCCAAAAGGTTAAGCCGGTACGATACATTTTAGCGTGAAAACGGGCGCGCGCTTCATCCGAGATGGCGTCGCCGACGCGCCGAATGAGTTCCTCATCCCAGGTGGCCGCCTGGGCAATGGCCTGCGGGAAAATAGTGGCCACGCCGGTGCGGGCATACACAGCATGGCCGGGCTCGCCGCCCCATTGATAGGCCGGTATACCGAGACGGTCGAGCGGGGCCGGCGTCCGGCTCATCATCTGCGACAGTTTTTCCTCCAGGGTCATGCGCGATAACAGATCCTGTGTGCGTTCTTCAAAGGAGTACGAGGGATCCAAATACAGAGGGGTTTGCGCTGCAACAGAATTGAACGGGCCGACGGTGGCAATGAGAAGGACAACAAGAATGAGAGAAAAAGGACTGTGTGTTTTCATAGGACCTTTCTTCAGCCGCTGCGGGGACGTTTGAGCCAATCAAAGCGAATGACCAGCCTGCGGCGGCGTGTTCGGTTGTAGTGGGCAGCAAGCTAGGACGATCCTGCCGTCACGCACGTTTGACCGGCAGGCCTCATTTCATCGCATCGAGATACAGCGCCGCAGCGCCGAGGATGGCTGATTGCGGCAGATCGGAAACCGCGATGTGCAGCCGGTCAAGCGAGCGGCGGTAAGCAAACGACTGCAGACCCTGCCACATGGCTTTTTCAAAATAAGGAAATGATCGGCTGACCGACCCGCCGAGCACGATGATCTGCGGGTCCAGAGCGTAAAGGATCAATTTGACCGCTTCGGCCAGATGCCGGCCATACTCGGCAAAGATGGCCAGGCTGTCGTCATCCCCCTGGGCCGCCAGCTCGGCGAGTTGAGCGCCGCTGCGGTTATAGTGACGCTGAAAAAATTGTCCTGAGCAGTAATGTTCCAGCACGCCATCCCGGTACGGAATCATGCCGAATTCTCCGGCGCCGCAATTCGTTCCGCTGTACAGTCTGTCCTGGACAATGACGCCGGCGCCCAATCCAGTGCCGATGATCAGTCCGATGGCGTCACGAAACCCTTGAGCCTTGCCATAATATTTTTCGCCGACGGCAAAACAGTTGGCGTCGTTATTGATAAAGACCGGCAGATTGAAACGGCTGCGTAGCATCGGACCCAGGGGCACCTCCTGCCAGCTGGGTATATTGATCACGTCATAGGCGATGCCCTTTTCCGTGTCCACCACGCTGGGCACGCCGACGCCCAGTCCCTTGACATCGGCGCTGTGCACCTGAGCAATGATGTCGCACAGATCGTTTAAAATCTCTTCGCGCGACCCGCCCGGCTTGACCGCCTGCACAGCGATGGCGACCACTTTATTGTTTTCCACCCGGCCGGCGCGCATGTTGGTGCCGCCCAGGTCAACTCCGATGATCGGCATTCGGCTGCTTCCTTGTCAGTTGAATGGTTTGATTGAGCACCAGCGGTCTGGCCCAAAAACCGATGCTGAGGATATAAGCGAGGGTGATATAGAGGAACATCATGCCGATGCGCAGGCCGAACCAGTCGCCGAGCCGGCCGACCACCAGCGGCATCACCGCACCGCCGACAATTCCGCTGCATAAAATTCCGGAAAAGCTGCCATGATGCTCGTTGACCGAGTTGAGCGCCAGTGAGAAGACGATCGACCACATTACCGAGATGCCAAAGCCGAGCAGCGGAAACGCATAACGCGCCGCCATCGCCGGGCCGAACAGGGCGATGCTGAGAAGGCCAATGGCGAGCAGGGCGAAACCGATCAGCACCTGTCGGCTGTCGAACAACTTGAGCAGCAACAGACCCAGCAGACAACCCGCGGTCATCAACCCCCAAAACCAGGCCACGCTGGAAGCGCCGATGGTCTGCGGATCCAAACCGTGGTAAAGCTGGAGAAATTTCGACATCCAATTTGCAATCCCCTGCTCGGTCCCGACATAGGCGAAAATACCGAGAAAATACAACAGCACGGTTTTCTGTTTGAACAGGGCGACATGGGTATTCCAAGCGCCGCTGCGTTCATCCGCCTTGCGGACCACTTTGGGAAATGGGCTGAACAGCATGACCACGACCATGATCAACGTGACCAGCGCAATCACCCAGTACAACGAGGTCCACGGCAACTCGGGCGGCACCAGCGTGCGCAGCAGCCCCATCAGACCGTCGGTCTGCATCTCCGGCAGAGCCAGCTCGCGCACCATATAGCTGTAGACAAACGGGCTGAGAAATGAGGCCAAGCCGAAGACCAGCTGGGCCATCACCGAATTGAAGGCGAAATGCTCCTCGCCGCCGGCCGCGCGCAGCAACGGATTGATGGCCACCTGCAGCGTGGCCATGCCGGCGCCCAGCATGAACAGAGAGACCACGGCCACGGAGTAGACCGGCTTGAGCGCGAACATCAGCGCGCCGGCAAACGCAACTAAAAAAGCGGCGGTCATCACCGGCTTTTCCCTGAATTTTTCCAACAGCATGCCCGAGGGAATGGACATGATGCCGTAGGCGATGAAAAACGCGAACGGCAGCAACGCCACCATGGTGAAGCTCAATCGATAACTGTTGATGATGTCCGGTATCAGCGGCCCGAGGATGTTGGTTAAAAACGAGATGACGAAGAACACCAGAAAGATCAGACCGACGATAAAATGATTACGTTTCATTTATACTGCTTTCTCTGCAAGGGTGATAGGCGTCCGCACGGATCAATCGCATGGATCCGGCAGCGTGGCAGCGCGATGGACGGCACAGGCCTGCAGCGCCATTTGCCCGCCATCCTGAACTTTATTTTCAATAATGTAAGACGCAAAATCGAAATGCGCAATATTAATTACACTCACAGCTGCATGTGTCCGCCCCGGGGCCATGGAGCAATTTTTTTGTAACATCATTCACCCGGTTTCGTAAAACAGGCAGAACCCCTTCCATCATCATGCGGATTTTCAACCGGTTGCGTGCCGGTTCATCGGGAGCCCTTTTCATGTCGAGAAAAAAGATCATCATCAGCGTGGTTGTCATCCTGGTCGTCGTGCTTGCCGTCGTGGCTTTGATGGCAAAGAAAAACAGAACAGCCGCCATCGAAGTGCAGACCGCGAAAGCGGATCGTCTCAAAATCGTCGAAACGGTCACCGCCACCGGCAAGATTCAACCGGTCACCCAGGTCAAGATCAGCGCGGACGTGGCCGGTAAAATAACCCATCTGCCGGTCAAGGAGAGCCAGTGGGTGGAAAAAGGCAGCCTTCTGGTGCAGCTGGACAAGGAACGCTACCAGGCGGCGTTGGAACAGGCGGAGGCCAATCTGCGCTCGGTGGAGGCCAACGCCCGGTTGGTCAAGGAGAATGAACTCCAGGCGGACAAAGAGTATCTGCGCACCAAGGAGCTGTACGATAAAAACCTCACCTCCAAGGCCGCCCTGGACCAGGTTCACGCGGCCGTGCAGGTGGAAAAAGCGCGCTATCAATCCTATCTGGAACAGGTGGATCAGGCCAGGGCAACGGTCAAGCAAGCCCGCGAAGATCTGGCCAAGACCACCATCTATGCGCCCATGGCCGGCACCATCAGCAAATTGAACAAGGAACAGGGAGAAATCGCCCTGGGATCGCAGTTCCAGGAGGATGTCATCCTGATCATCTCCAACCTCGCCGGCATGGAAGCCCTGGTCAATGTGGATGAAAACGACATCGTCCGCGTCGCCATCGGCGACAGCGCGACCGTGGAGGTGGATGCCCTGCCGGAGAGAATCTTTCACGGCGCCGTCAGCGAGATCGCCAGCAGCGCCAAAATAACCGGCACCGGCACAACGGAGCAGAAAACCGAATTCGAGGTCAAGGTCGCCATTACCGACCCCGGCAAGGAACTGCGTGAGGGGATGACGGCGAGCAGCGAGATCATCACGGACGTCAGGCCCCAGGCCGTGGGCGTGCCGATCCAGTGCGTGACCACGCGCAGCATGGCCCAATTAAAGCCCAAAGCAGGGGCGGACACGCTGACGGCGACGAAATACACACCGGACAAAGACGGCTATGTCACCGTGCTCTTTGTCGTGAAGAACGGTGTAGCCGAGGCCCGACAGGTCAAGACCGGCATCCAGAGCGAGACCCACATCGAAATTCTGGACGGACTGGCGGCGGGCGAGGAATATGTGACGGGCAGCTATCGCGCCATCAGCCAGACTCTGCAGAACGGCAGCCCGGTGATGGCCGAAAAGAGCCGGTAAAAGAAAAGAGCGTCCGATGATCCCCGTCGAGCAATACAAAGAGTCCCTGCGCATGGCCTGGTCCGCGGTTCAGGCGAACAAAACCCGCGGCATTCTCACCACGCTGGGCATCATCATCGGCATCGTGGCGGTGTCCACCACCATGACCGTGTCCAACGGATTGGGCAACAGCTTTAAGCAAAGCTTTTCGTCGCTGGGCACGGATGTGCTCTATGTCTCGCGCATGCCCTGGATCATCATGAATGATTTTTTCCAATACCGCAACCGGCCGACGATCACCTTTAAGGAGAGCGAAAAGCTGCACCAGCGATTGAGAACCGCCCTGGCGGTGAATCCCACCACCGGCACCAACCGCAACGTGAAATACCGGTCGCAGGTTTTGGAAAACGTCGCCGTCATCGGCACCACGGACAAACAGACCCTGATGAACGCAGCGGTGCCTGAATTCGGCCATTTCATCACGCCGGTGGATGTGCAATATAAAAAATACGTCTGCGTCATCGGCGCAGAGATCCGCGATCACCTGTTCAAAAACACCGACGGGCTGCAAAAGACCGTTCAGATCGGCCGCTACCCCTTCCGGGTGATCGGCATTATGGAAAAACAGGGCAGCGCCGGTTTCTTTGGCGGCCCGAATCTGGACCGGCAGATCCTGATACCGATCACCACCCTGGTGCAGGCCTTTGGCGGCAGCCAGCGCGATTTCAACATCGCGGTCAAAGCGCCCAGCCAAGAGTCGTTGGATGATTTCCGCTACGAGCTGGTGAGCGAGATGCGCAAACTGCGCAAGCTGTCGCCGACCGAGCCGGACAATTTCTCCATCAACACCATGGATACGCTGATGAACGCCTACAACAACGTCATGGGCGTGGTGGTGTTGATCGGCATGGTGATCACCGGCCTCTCCTTGTTCGTCGGCGGCATCGGCGTGATGAACATCATGTTCGTCTCGGTCACCGAACGCACGCGCGAAATCGGCATCCGTAAGGCCATCGGTGCACCCCGGCGCACTATTTTGATGCAATTCCTGTTCGAATCCTCCTCCATTTGCATCCTGGGCGGCATGATCGGGGTTCTGCTCTCTTTCGGCGTGGCCGCTCTGATCAACCGGCTGCTGGCGTCGGTTTCGCCGGCTGTGGTGATCATCGCCCTGCTGGTGTCCATGGCGACCGGCATCCTGTCCGGCATTCTGCCGGCCTATCAGGCGTCCCGTTTAAATCCCATCGACGCCCTGCGCTACGAATAGCTGAAACAGCTGCGGTTCTATAAAAAGGCGAAATCATGTTTATTGCAGAAGCGTTCAGAATGGCGTTGGCGGCCATCGGCGCCCACAAGTTGCGCTCCAGTCTGACGCTGGTCGGCATCATCGTCGGCGTCGCCTCCATCATTGCGGTGATGACCGCCATCTCGGTCATCCAGACCAGCATTGAAACAGAGTTGGCTGTGCTTGGAACCCAGACCTTTCAGGTGCAAAAGTACGCCGCCGGAGGCCCCATGAGCGAAGCGGAAAGACGCAAAATCATGTCGCGCCGGCCCCTGACCGTGGAGCACGCGAATCTGATCCGGGAGCGCGTGTCTGACGCGGATCTGGTGGGCGCGGAATTGTGGTCCTTTGGTCATACCGCAAAATACCGGGACATCGCCACCAACGGCAACCTGACGATCTGCGGCGGCACGCCCGAGTATGCGGAAAACAACACCCATTATGTGCAACTGGGGCGCAATTTGACAGCAGAGGATGTGCAGGTCGGCCGCAGCTGCGTTCTGCTTGGATACGGGGTGGCGGAAAAGCTCTTTCCCTGGACCGATCCGCTGCAAAAGACCATCAAGATCGATGGCCATTCCTTTCAAGTGATCGGCGTGCTGGAAGAGAAAAAATCGAGCCTGGGCGGAGGCTTTGACAATTATCTGATCATGCCGATATCGAGATTTGAGAGAATGTTCTCAGAGCGCGATCAGTTCGGCAGAGACCGGTCGGTCAACATCACGGTGCGCGCTAAAAGGCCTGAGCTGCTCAACGATACGATCGAGGAAACCAGGGCGGTCATGCGCCAGTCGCGCGGACTGAAACCGCAGCAGGAGGACGACTTTACCATTTTCACCAACGACAGCCAGATTAAAACGTTTCACCGGACCACAGCGGGCATCAAAACAGGCTCTTTCGTCATCGGCATGATCGCCCTGATCGTGGCCGGAATCGGCATCATGAACATCATGCTGGTCTCGGTGACCGAGCGCACCAAGGAGATCGGCATCCGAAAATCGCTGGGCGCCAAGCGCAGAGACATCCTGATGCAATTTCTCCTTGAGGCGATCCTGCTCGCCAACGTCGGCGGCGCCGTTGGAGTGGCCTTGGGGTTCGGTCTCGGCAACCTGGTCAGCGTGTTCACCCAGTTCGCTCCCCATGTTCCGCTGGAGTGGAGCGTCGCCGGCCTGGTGTTTTGCACGCTGGTGGGTCTGACCTTCGGCCTCTGGCCGGCCTGGAAAGCCAGCAAACTGGATCCCATCGCCGCTCTGCGTTTCGAGTAACGCCCCGCCGTTTTCTTCTCTTTCGTTCTCAGGTCCCCTCGTAACCAGGGAACCTCCTCGATGAAATAAAAAATGCCTTTTTTAATTTTAATCCGTATATTTCATAATGAGAATCCGGCCCTGCACCGCTCGGCCTGTGCAGGCCGTTCGCTGTTCGCGGCCGGATGTCTCCATGAATACCATTCGACACCAAGAACGGAGAGAAAGGAATAAACGTGAAACGCCCCGTCCTTAACGTCCTGACGGCGATCCTGGTATCGGCCATCCTGCTGACCGGCTGCGCAAAAAAAACCGGAACCAAGCCCATCCTCATCGGCGCGTCCCTGCTGACCATGCAGGATGATTTTTATATCACGCTGGCCAAAGGGCTCACCGATGCCGCAGCGGCGCACCAGGAATTGCCGCTCAAAGTTTTGATTCGCAATTCAGATTTCAAACTCAACCGGCAACTGGGCGACATCGATGACTTTATGCAACAGGGCATCAGTGTACTGATTGTCAGTCCGACCGGACCCAGCGCCATCTGCCCGACCTTGGAAGAGGTTACTAAAAAGGGCATTCCGGTCATCACCGTGGATATCAAAAGCACCTGCCCGTCGGTGAAAACCCATGTCATGTCCGACGATCTGCTCGCAGGCCGGGTGGCCGGACAGTTTATCGCAGATCAATTGAACGGCGAGGGCTCCATCGCCATCGTCACCCACCCGATCTACTCCTCCGGCATCAACCGGGTCATCGGATTTCGCGAGGTCCTGCAAAATTATCCCAACATTCACATTCTGGCGGAGCTGAACGCCGAATCCAGCAGAGAGAAGGCCATTGCGGTCATGGACGATCTGATGATGGCGCATCCGGAGGTCGACTATGTCATGGGCATCAATGACGTCATGACCCTCGGCGCCATGGCAGCGGTGGAGGGCGCGGGCAAGTCCGAGCAGATCAAAGCGGTCATGATCTGCGGCGGCCAGAAAGAGGCGTTCAGCCGACTCAAGGCTGGAGATCCCTGTCTCAAAGGGGCGGCGCTGCTCTATCCCTATCAGATCGGCACCCAGGCCATCGAGGCCGCGGTTCGAATCCTGCAGGGCAAACCGGTAGCGCCGGAAATCCTGGCGCCGGTGAAACTGATCACTCATGAGAACGCGGTTGAACTGGAAACAGAATGGTATGGGAAAAAATAACGGCGGA
>JAKJDB010000733.1 GCA_022706175.1 Candidatus Zhuqueibacterota bacterium
TGCGTGTTTTGCGGGGTCGGCTGTTTTTTTATCAGCATGAGATCTCCACAAGGATAGATAATTAAAAATTCTTATATTGATCGATTCACGTGCGTGTTGTAGTCTGGTCTGCACAGGGCGGGAGCGGCGCCTCTCTGCGATCGGCGTTGTCAAACCCCTGGGCCATGGGCGGAATGGATGGAGACAACGATCCACATCGAGAAGAGCAGGCGCCCTGAGCCGTCTTTTAATGCGGCAACAGCCCGGAACCGGTGCGGTGTACCAGGACCTCGGCCATTCAACGACCCATTAAATATATAAATAATAGGAAAGAACTGCAAGACAAGAGTGGAAGCGGCGAAAGGCCAAGAGCGAAAACTGAAAATCCGTGCAAAGGAAAAGGCCGCTGCCTCGAAAAAGCAGCCTGTTGGTCGGTTCTGCGTACCGGCTAGGATGCTCTGGCAGGAGCCCTGGGTGTTAAGGAAACCTTTCATGCTCACCGGCGTATCATTTTCAGCAGCCTATCAGGACAGCGGCTGAGGTCCTGCCTCATCGACCGCCATTGACCCGGACGGAGTTGAAAGTGCGGCGAATTCATCGATCATGCGGGATGAAAAGGAGCCGCGCGCAGTCGGGCCAAAAAGGTTTTACGGATTGTCAAAAGTAAAGGAGAAAACTATGAACATGCGTCTCATGCGGTTTTCTTGGCTGTTGCTCATCGCCTTGGGCGGAGCGCTCATTCCGCTGCAGGGTTTTGCAGCCTGCTCAGACCCGGCTGCCGCTGCGCCGGCCGTGGATCAGAAAAAAAGAAGCAAAACCTACGAGGTGAGGGTCGAGAAAAAAGGCGGCGAGGAAAGAGAGGTCAGGGTCGCCTCTGCGGATTCGTGCGGAGAAGAGATGGAAAAGGTGATGGTGGTGAAAATCGACCGGGGAGAACAGATCATCAAGATCAAGGATGGAAAGATCATTTCCGCCACCAAGAACGGCAAGGAGATTCCTTTGGACCAGCTGAAAGAAGAAGGGATCATCGATGAGGCACTGCAGTGGGAAACCAAGGACGGCGAAACAAAGATCATTACGGTCAGATCCAGCAGCGAGGACAGTGTTCGCAAACGGGTGATGGTCACGGTGAAGGGAGATAAGGAGGATATCGATCTCTGGCAGATCGATGAGGAGGATGCTTCTGTTGACAGCTGCGCGGATAACCGTGCGAAGAAGAATCTCTGGATCCGGATTAAAGAGGGCGATCGTGACTGGAGGAGCGCTTCCGGGGACACGGTCAAGAAAAAAGTCCGTATCCGTCGTGAGCACGGCCGAATGGCTGAGGATTCCGAAACATCCATCGTGGTTGGGGAGGAGATCAGGGCGGAGTTGGCCAAGGATGGCATCATTGCCGGCGAGACTGATCCGGTGGAGTTCAAACTGACCGGGAAGGGGTTGTGGGTCAACGGCGTCAAACAGTCCGATGAAGCGCAGAGGAAATACACGCGAATGATCGGCGAGCGCATGGGCCTGGAAAAGGATGATGCGTTAGAGATCAAACTAAAGTACAAATAGCCGAGCCGGCGGACATTTCTCTTTTTTTCGTTTTCAGGCTCGGTGCTTGGGAACGACCTTGGAACATGGGAGCGCGGAGCTCCAGCTCCGCGATTGTTGGCAACGAAAAAAAAGCATACTTGCCGTGTGCTCTAGCTCGTGGATTAAGTGATCCTCTTGCTTGACGGCATTAATCAAACAAATTGGGCTAAAGCCCATATAAAAATCGGGATCACTCGTCCACGCGCTTTAGCGCGTGGCAATGAAAAGGTCGACTCTGCAGCCGGTCGACCTGCCGCGCCCCGTCGCAGGGGAGCGCTTCACTCTATTCGAGGCTATACCGCCGCTGCATCCGCTCCTTCACAAGGAAAAGGAGGGGTGATTCATCCCAGCGGCTCGAACCGGGCCTGGAAAAAGCGCAGGTACTTGGGCTCGTACACCATCTTTAAGCCTTTGACCTTATCCCGTTTCGCATACACTTCTTCGATCGACTCGGCGACCACGTCCATGTGAGCCTGGGTGTAGACCCGGCGTGGAATGGTGAGGCGCACGAGTTCCAGCTTCGGGTAATAGTGATCGCCGGTTTCCTTGTTGCGGCCGGCGGAGACGATGCCCCGCTCCATGCTGCGCACGCCGGAATCGAGATAGATCTCGGCGGCCAGCGCCTGGGCCGGAAAGGTGTCCTGTTTCAGGTGCGGAAGAAATTTCTTTGCATTCAGAAACACGCCGTGACTGCCGATGGGTTTGACGATGGGCACGC
>JAKJDB010000734.1 GCA_022706175.1 Candidatus Zhuqueibacterota bacterium
GTTTATGCGTCCCTCTTGAACCCAGCGCCGCATGGTGGCATAGTTGTAATCCGGCGAGGACCATTCCGGCACCGGCCGCAGGTCCCAGAGATCGGCGCGATCCAGGGATAACTTGAGCGGCCGGCCGTCGCCCCAAACCAGGCAGCCCATGATGCCGTTGCCCAGCGGCAGGGCCTCGTCCCAACGGGTGATGGGAGCAGTGAAATGCAGATTATGATCAGCGGCAAACAGCGATGCGGCAAACAGAAGAAACGCTAAAGATCGCAGGAGTGATTTCAGCATGAACGCCTCGATGAGAAAAGTGATGACTGTGAGGAAAAAATAGGCAGGATTTGAGATAATTTCAAGGAAAAAGCAGACCGAAAAAAGCCGGCTTGCCGCCGGCGGGTAAAACAAAACGCCACGATTGATAGGGCTTGTCGCGTCAATCGTGGCGCAGGCAATTGTCGGTGCGACAAGCCCCCCCTGAGACCGGAATGGATCAATCTTTGATGCAGCGAATAGAACAGCCGCCGCTGTAGGCCACGTTCAATCGGTAAACCAGTGCGTCGTCATAAGCCACGCCTCGTGTCCAGGCGCTGGTCGCATTCATCTCGGACGAACTCCAAAATAGAGCGTTGTTGCCCTTGTTGGCAAACGCTCCATTTGTGTTTCCGCGGCTGCCGGCGGGCAATGCGGTAAAGCCGGATGCATTGGTGGCGCCTTCGTTGGGCCCGGCCCAATGAGTGGCGCCCGTCTCTTTCAGCTTGCCGCCTATGCCATCCCCTCGTCCCCAGGTGCCCTCGATGTCGGCCGGGCTCATGCCAAGAGCCGTTTCCAAAGTCTTCCATTCCGCATCCGTAGGCACGTGCCACCCTAGCGGCGCCAGTTTACGGACATCCGTGGCGGCGTACCAATTATAAAGACGCCCATAGGTTGCCGCCTGGCTCGCATCGTTTTCATAGTTGCAGTAGGCGCCGGTGTTGAGAGCGCTCCATGCCGCGTTGTCCGTTACCAGAGGCACTGCATCGCCGTTGCGATAATGCGTCGCTTTCAAGTTTTCCGCCATCCACCATTGGTTGCCGATTTTGATGGTTTTGTAGTTGTTGGCGTCCACATCGGTGACGGTTCCCATCTCTGCTACGAGGATGGTGTTCACGGCTGTGGTGATGAGATCTCCGCTGTCCTTTACCTCCAGCTTGATCGTCTTGGCGCCCAGGGTTGTATAACGATGAGAGGCGCTTTTCGTTGCCTGATATTCGGTATCCCAGACCCCGTCATTTTCCCAGTCCCAGCGCACCTGCAAGGCTGAGCCGGGATCTTCGCCATCAGTGCTCTTTGACGCGTCGGCTTGAAAATCGGTTTCCAACGAACCCATCACCGGCAGTACGACAAAGGACGCAGTTGGCGCGCTGTTTTTTGATTCGGTCGGAGATTTTTTATCACCGCAGCCGCTGATGATAAGCAGACCGCACGCCGCGATCATCATCCGCTCAATACATCGAGAGAAGTTCATTGCACACTCCTTTCAGCTTGGGTGGGATTTGTTTTTGTTTTGAGCAGTTCAAAAAGTGTGCCAATACAGCGCGATCGCTGTGGGCGTGGTAATGTTATGATTTTAATAAGCGATTGCCGCCGGCTGTTGAGAGCGGGGTCTTTGCGCCAGAAGATTTTTTACTAGATTTGACCTTACTATGGTGGCGACGAGGTTTTAAATTACTTAAGTTGTTTTTTTTTGGGAAGAGGATGGTTTGTTTTACCAAAAATGGTATTTTTCTCAGCAAGTCGAGTCATGGGATCAGAAAATTTTTTTTGTGTGCAGCGAGCTGATTGCTTACCGTTTGAGGTTTTGGTTTGAAGGCGAGTGGTTTAAAGTCCCGAAGCTGCCGTAGGAACAACGGCAGCTTCGGGATCCGGTTGGCGTCAACACTGGAAGGTTAAGCTGGAAAAGGAGTTTACCTTTTCCTAAAAATTGATCTCCATGCCAAACCGCACGGCCATGGGCGGTTGATAGCGAGAGGCCAAGCCGTATAGCGGATTGGGATTGATGCTCTGGCCCTCTTCATCCAAGTTATAGTAATGGATCTGTTCATAGTTCACCGGGCTGCGCATGCTGCCGATATGGAGGATGTCGAGAAGGAGCCGTGGTTTCAGCGACAGATCGGCGAAGCGGCCCAATGAGTAGGCCAGCCGCAGATTGAGCTCCCAGATCGGTGGGGTTCTGCCTTTGGAGCCCCGTGATCCGATAAATCGATTGTACGGCGGCCCCATCTCGGATCCGCCCAATTCGCTGAGC
>JAKJDB010000735.1 GCA_022706175.1 Candidatus Zhuqueibacterota bacterium
TTGGCGCAAGCTGGGACAGGACCTGCTGGTGAAATATCTGGACGGCAACACCAAGGATGAATTGAAAAAGGTGCGGCACATCGGTTATCCCGCTTCCTGGTATCGCCGCATCGCCGAAGACACCGGTGATCGGCTCAAAATGCGCAAGCTGCAGGGGGAAGGGGAGACAGCGACTCATTAGCAAGAAGCCATCTGCCGGGTGGGTGAACACCATGCGACACGTTAAAGGGAGACCAACAAGGTGTGAACAATCGGCCGTCGCCAGAACGAAGTGTTATTCCCGGTCTGGCGACGAGCCTTGTCTCTCCGTCCTGAAGGCGCCACCAATGGACTGTCGGCCATGCCGGTGGCGTTGGCGCCTGTTCGAGATCAGAAGGAACATTCTTTTATCCCAAAAGGTTGACCAGCGGAAAGCGATGTGGTCTGCTTGAGCCATTTTCGAAAAATTTCTTGACACTTTTACAAAATATCCTCATATTGTTTTTTCATGCAAAAAAATAAGGCGTACCGACTTTTGCTGCCATCAAGAGCACATATTCAACCCTTTCGTAAGAAGCCGCTTACCCTCGCCTACGGTCTTTATCGTTGGCGACGGCAAACCCCGGGAGCCCGACCGATTCAGTGAGAGGGCGCCCTCTTCTCCCCTGTAGCGAACCATCATAATTCTTGCTGTAAAACGCCCTGCTGAAGGGCATGTACTTTTTAACATCAGGCTGATAAGATGATACCTCGCACATCATCCGGTACCGTGGACGGATTGTATGATCCTCGATTTGAACATGACAGTTGCGGAGTCGGTTTTCTCGCCCGGCTGGACGGCGTCGCCCGTCACGAGATCGTGCAACTGGCCCTGCAGACGCTGATCAATCTGGAGCACCGCGGCGCGGTGGGCGGCGACACCAGCACCGGCGACGGCGCCGGGCTCATGCTGCAAATCCCCGATGAGCTGTTCCGCTCGGAGATCACCACATTCGATTTGCCGGAGCCCGGGCACTATGCCGTCGGCATGGCGTTTCTGCCTCAGCATGCCGCCGCTGCAGACCAATGCCGGCGCATCGTCGAGAAGGTGGCTGAAGAGGAGGGCGCTCAGGTGCTGGGATGGCGCAGAGTGCCGACCCAGGACGGGCATCTCGGCGATTTGGCCAAATCCTCGCAACCCGGCGTACAGCAGTTTTTTCTCGCAACCGGGCGGGTGGCGCTGCGCCAGTTCGAGCGCAAGCTCTATGTCATCCGTCGTGTGATCGAAAAGCGCATCGCCGATCTGTCTGCAGCCCAGGCCCATGACTTTTACATCTGCAGCCTGTCCAGCCGGACCATCGTCTACAAGGGCCTGTTGACCGGAACTCAGGTGGCGCCCTATTTCCCCGAGTTGACTCTGGAACACTGCACCAGTTCATTCGCCGTGGTCCATCAGCGTTACAGCACCAACACCAATCCTACCTGGAACCTGGCGCAGCCCTTTCGCTATGTGGCTCATAACGGCGAGATCAACACCCTGCGCGGCAACATCAGCCGCATGCATGCCCGCGAGTCGATGCTCGCTTCGCCCTGCTGGGGCGAGGATATGGAAAAGATCAGACCGGTTCTGGTGGAAAACGGCAGCGACTCCGCGATCTTTGACAATGCGTTGGAGCTTTTGCTCCTATCCGGGCGCTCGCTTTCCCATGCCATGATGATGATGATCCCGGAGGCCTGTGGGCCGAAAATTCAGATGAGCGAGGACAAGCGCGCTTTTTACGAATATCATGCGGCGCTGATGGAGCCGTGGGACGGCCCGGCGGCGATGATCTTTTGCGACGGCAGGTATATCGGCGGTACGCTGGACCGCAATGGTCTGCGGCCGGCGCGCTATACAATAACGCGGGAAGGCATGATCGTGCTGGCCTCTGAGACCGGCGTCATCGAATTTCCGGATGCCTGCATTTTACGGCGCGGCCGGCTGCAGCCGGGCAAAATGTTTCTGGTGGATCTGGAGCAGCATCGCGTCGTTCCTGACAACGAGATCAAGGCCAAGATCTCCCGGCAAAAACCTTATCGACGATGGGTGAAGGATAATCGCATCGAACTGCGCGGACTGTTTACGCCTGCGGCGGTTCCCTTTGAAGAACCGCAGGCCTTGCTGGCCAAACAACACGCCTTTGGTTATACGGATGAAGAGCTGCGCATGGTGATCACTCCCATGGCCTCACGCGGTCAGGAGGCGGTGGGTTCCATGGGCAACGATGTGCCGCTGCCGGTGCTCTCGAACCGGCCGCAGCTTCTTTTCAGTTAC
>JAKJDB010000044.1 GCA_022706175.1 Candidatus Zhuqueibacterota bacterium
GAGATTCTGCTGCGCATTCGCAACTATGGGTTAGCGACCAAGGACAGCGTCGCGGCGTTCATCAGCGTTCAGCATCCCATCCTGGGCCGTTCCTTTGTCCGTTCCGTGCTGCAGCCGCCGTTGGGACTGGTCGACTCGACCACCGTGGTCTGGCCGTTGCGCAACATGACCGGCGCAGTGGACGTTCAGGTGGTCCTGGACAGCGCGGACAAAATCCGCGAGGTCGATGAAAACAACAACCGGCAGGAGCGTCGGGTAACGGTCTTGTCCAGCCGCATGCTTCTGATTGCGCCGCAGGACCGTGCCATGATCCCGTTCGATTCGGTGAAAATAAAGATTCAAAATCCGCAGACCGCTGCGGCGGCGGATCAAAGGATCGAGTTTCTGGTCGACACCACCGCCTCGTTCACCAGCCCGATGCGGCGCAGCTCTGGACCCCTGTCCACCCAGCCTCTGGCGATCGTCTGGTCTGCCGGAGCGTTGGCCGTGGATCAGCTCTATTATTGGCAAGCGCGCGATCCGGACTATCCGGACGAACACCCTGTGCTGAACGGTCGGTTTTTCAGCAGCAGCCGTCCATGGTCCGGATGGAGACAGGAGCTGACACAGGACGCAGAGAGCGCCGGCCGGCACAACGTGCAGGGCGGCGACCAGGGGGTTCAATTAAATGTCCGTTCACTCCCCCTGTTGGTGCAATCGGCCGGGTTTTCAGCCGGTCATTACGCCGTCATCGCCATGGACGGAGAGACGCTGATGACCACCGGCCGCGGCTACAACGTGGTGGTGCTGGACCGTAACAGCGCCCGCGTGACCGCCACCCGGCGGTTCGATACCTACGGCGATGCGGCCGCTGTGACGGCGATGGCCGAGTTTCTGGAAAATATCAAACAGAACCAACTGGTGCTGATCGCCATCAGCGATGACGGCTCGGTCGGCGAACAGGAAAGGTTCCATCGCGCACTGGAATCCCTCGGCAGCCGGCTATCCCGGCTGGTTCAATTCCGCGATTCCTGGGCGTTCATCGGTTTTAAAGGAGCGACCGCGGAGCAGGTGTTCGAGCACTATCAGACCAGCGACAGCCGGGTGGAAGCGGTCGTTTTAGACACGCTGCGGCTGCACAGCGAAACAGGCTGGCTGGAAACCGCTGCCATCGGTCCGGCGAAACGATGGGATCGAATCGTCTGGGATGCCGCCGTTCCGGATTCCACCTGGCTGGAAATGGTGTTGTGGGCAACCAATAAAATCAGCGGCCAGGTGGACACGTTGCTGCGCTCCCGCGCCGTTTCGCGTGAGCTGGATCTCGCCGATGTACCGGCTGCACGCTATCCCAGAATCCACCTGCAGGCCAGATTGGGGACCCTGGATGGCCACGTCACACCAACACTGAAGCAATGGCAAGTTCACTTTCTGCCGGCCCCGGATCTGGCCGTTGCACCGGCGGTGCTGACCCAAAGCAGAGATACCGTTCTGGTGGGAGATACGGTTACCTTTACTCTGCGCATCCACAACCTTGGCCTGCAAACGGCGGACAGCGTGGCGGTTTTATTTCAAGAGTATGATTCCAGCGTGGGCTATCGGACCTTTGCCCGTCCGTTGCGCAACGAACCGTTGGCAGCGGACAGCATTTGGACGGTACAGCAAAAATGGAACGCCGGACTTTTATCCGGATTGCGCACACTGCTGGTGACCGTCGATCCCGGCGATCAGATCAACGAGGTGCTGGAAACCAATAACACGGTCACCGCCAAAGTCTATGTCCGTCCGGACACCACCGCTCCGCAGATCCTTATCACCTACGATGACCGCAAGATCGTCAGCGGCGACCTGGTGGCCGCGAGGCCGGAAATCCTGATCTCTGCTTTTGACAACAGTCCGACTCCGCCGGACACGTCGCGCATCACCGTGTGGCTGGACGGTATACGGATTAAGCACAACGAAACTTCACCGGTTCTGCACTGGCAGACGCCGTCGGCCGGTGCAGCAGCGGTTTTACTTTTCACGCCTGTTTTAGCCGACGGCGATCATTACCTGGAGGTGCTGTTGACTGATACCGGCGGCAACTCGACCTATGAACGGGATGAATTCCGCGTTGAATCGGATCTCAAACTGCTGCAGCTGATGAATTATCCGAATCCGTTTGCCGATGGCACGCAGATCACTTTCGAAATGACACAGCCGGCCAGGGTATCGGTGCGGATCTACACAGTGTCCGGACGGATGATCCGTGAACTGGAGAACGGCGACACCGCAGCCGGCTTTACCGCGATCCCCTGGGATGGCCGCGATGCGGATGGAGACCGTCCGGCCAATGGCGTTTATCTGTATAAAGTCGTCGCCTCGGCACAGGGGGGTGAGACCGAGGCCATGGGCAAAGCGGTGCTCGTGCGTTAGCATGGGCCATGAAGGAGCTAGCGCATGCTTCTGATTATTCTATACCCAGCTCTATTCAGGAACGAGGGGATGAACTTAGCCCATTTTGTCACCTGCAGCGGACAGCGGACCTTCAGCTGTGGATAACTTGTAAGAAAAATGAACAAATGCTCATCGGCTAAAAGACCGAATCAACTTCCCGGAGGTGTGCCTCGTCCATTAAACGCAGGATATTTTTAAAAATCGTCATTTACTTTAATTTGTAATTCATTATTTATAAAAAATTTATCATTTTCCTTGCACCGGCAGCTCCGTCGACAGGCCGTTTTTAAGTGCGGAACAGGTCTTTTTTTCTTTTGCCCCGGCTTTTTTCACCAAAAAGTGACTCTTTTCACCGCCTGGTGTGGATAACTTGTGGGCAAATTCTATATCGGCTCTGCAGCCGTGCATACCACAATATATAGTATGCCTCGGTGGCGGTCCTTAAATAAAAGTTGATTTTAATTGTAAATATTACTACATAATAGCTACATGGACGCCTTCATAGGACAAATGGTCGCAGCGCCGGTGCCGGATTCTGACGCAGGCCGAGTCGCGATACTCGGTTTTTTATTGCTGCTGGTGATGGCTGCCGCTGAACTGGTGCGGAAAAGCTATCCCAGCCGGCAGGAATTTACCCGCAAGCTGGTACACATGACGACAGGGCTGTTGGTGGCGGCAGGGTGTCTGGTTCTGGAATCGAAATGGCCGTTGGTGACGATCGCCCTGTTCTTTGTCGGTTTCAATATAGTGGCTGTGCGCTATGGCTGGCTCAGCGGATTACATGATACGCTGCGTCCGACCCTGGGCACGGTGTTTTATCCTTTAGCTTTTCTAGTGCTGTTGTTATGGTTGTGGGATGATTATCGCGGTGTGATCATTATCGCGATGGTGATCATGGCAGTGGCGGATGCGGCTGCCGCGATGGTGGGCAGGCGGGCGCGACGGCCCAGAGTCTTCCGCTTTGGAGCGGAGGCGAAAACGCTGCAGGGTTCCATCACGATGTTGGTGGTGAGCCTGGCCATCGCGTTGCTCGGCTTGTGTTTTTTGTTGCCCTTGCCGCACAGCTGTTGGCGGTTGGCGCTGATAGCGGTTGCTGCCGCGCTGGTTGCTACGGCGTGTGAGGCGCTCTCCTTCAGCGGATCAGACAATCTCACCGTGCCTTTGGGCAGCGCGTTCGTGCTGCATTATTTGATCTCTCATCCTGGCGCGCAGGCCAATGGGTTTTTGCTCGGAGTGGGATTGTCGCTGCTGCTGGCATGCGTTTCTGTACGGCTGCGCTTTCTCACCGCCGGCGGTGCGGTGACGATGTTTCTGCTGGGTGTGCTCATCTTTGGCAGCGGTCGCTGGATGTTCGCCCTGCCGATTTTAACGTTTTTTATTCTCTCCAGTTTGTTGTCCGGATTGGGGAAAAAAGCCAAACAACGATACAGCGGCTTGATTGAAAAGAGCGGCAGCCGGGATGCCGCGCAGGTGTTGGCCAATGGCGGGGTGGCCGGCTTGATTCTATTGATATGGCATTTTAATCCCGCGCCGATTCTTTTTCTGCTCTACGGCGCTTCGGTGGCAGCGGTGACCGCGGACACGTGGGCGACCGAGCTGGGGCTGTTGTCCAAATCTTCGCCGCGATCCATTTTGACATTTCAACCCGTGGCGCCGGGCACCTCGGGCGGTCTTTCGTTCGTCGGCACGCTGGGCGCTGCGTTGGGCAGTATGGTTATAGCCGGCCTGAGCGTCGGACTGGCGCCGGCGGCGGTGTTGTCCGGACGTACGGGCACGGCCTTTCTCATCATGATGTCCGCCGGCTTTCTCGCCAGTCTGGTTGACAGTCTCCTGGGCGCCACGGTGCAGGGTCGTTTTGTCTGCGACCGATGCGGCAAGGCGACGGAAAAAAAAGTTCACTGCGGCGGCGATGCGACTCGGTTGGTCGGCGGCGCCCGGTGGATGAACAACGATGTGGTGAACGTATTAGCCGCTCTCAGCGGCGCTCTTTTGGCGTGGCTGGGGGCATCGCTTGTATGAACATGAATAAGTTATATCTTTTTCAGCAATCCTTAACATCATACTGCAGGAGGTTTCATGACTACGATTGTCGATGTTTTCGCCCGCGAAATTCTAGATTCGCGCGGTAATCCCACCATTGAAGTGGACGTGGCTTTAGAGGGCGGCGCTCTCGGCCGCGCGGCCATCCCTTCAGGAGCTTCTACCGGCGAGCACGAAGCTGTGGAATTGCGCGACGGCGACGCCAAACGCTACATGGGCAAAGGCGTTCAGCAGGCGGTGAAAAATGTCAACGACATCATCGCCAACGACATCATCGGTGAGGACGCGACCAATCAGGTTTTGATCGACAAGATTTTACTCGAGCTGGATGGGACGCCGAACAAAGCCAAATTGGGCGCCAACGCCATGCTGGGCGTATCGCTGGCGGTGTGCAAGGCCGCGGCAGAGGCGTTCGGACTGCCGTTGTACCAGTACATCGGCGGCGTCAACGCCAAGGTTCTGCCGGTCCCGATGATGAACATCCTCAACGGCGGCAAACATGCGGACAACAACGTGGACCTGCAGGAGTTTATGGTTATGCCGGCCGGCGCCTCGAGCTTTGCCGAAGCGTTGCGCATGGGCACCGAGGTGTTCCACAGCCTTAAAGCGGTGTTGAAGAAAAAAGGGCTGAACACCTCCGTGGGCGATGAAGGCGGATTCGCGCCGGATCTGAAATCCAATGAAGAGGCGCTGCAGGTGATCGTCGAAGCCATCACGAAAGCCGGCTATAAACCCGGCAAGCAGGTCTTTATCGCCCTGGATCCGGCCAGCTCCGAGTTTTTCGATAAAAAGACCCAGATGTACAATCTCAAAGGCGAAGGGAAGAAATTAACCCCGGCCAAGATGGTTGATTTCTACGCCAAGCTGGTAGAAAAATATCCCATCATCTCCATCGAAGACGGTATGGCGGAGGATGATTGGGACGGTTGGAAACTGATGACCGAAAAGCTGGGCGACAAGATCCAACTGGTGGGCGATGATCTGTTCGTCACCAACGTGGTGCGGCTGAAACGCGGCATCGACATGGGCGTGTGCAACTCGGTTCTGATCAAATTGAATCAGATCGGCACCCTGACCGAAACCCTCGATGCCATCGAGATGGCCAAAGCCGCTTCGTACACCGCGGTGGTTTCGCATCGTTCCGGTGAGACTGAAGACAGCACCATCGCCGATGTGGTGGTGGCCACCAATGCCGGCCAGATCAAGACCGGTTCGGCCTGCCGCACCGACCGCATCTGCAAGTACAACCAGCTCCTGCGTATCGAGGAGAATCTCGGTGAGGTGGGTCATTATGCCGGCATGGGCGTGATCAAGCGCAAATAGGCTGTAATTTGACACCCTGCCGGCCGCCGGCCGGCAGGGGCTCTTCTGGAGAGGGGTTGATGATGAACGCAAAAAGAGGGACGTTCGCAGGCTTCAAGCGGCGTCTGGGGAAGATCAAGGTCACGCGGGGCAGATTTTATCTGATCGGCTTCGTAATCCTCTTATTCGGCTATGTCGCCGGCTCTTCCGGATTTGTCGCCCAGATCCGGCTGTGGCAGGAGGGACGCCAGCTTCAGAAGGCGATCGAGCTGGAGCAGAAGAAAAAGAAGTGGATGCAAAAAGAGGCCGAGAGCCTGACCAATGACCGGAATCGCATCAAGCGCGAAGCCCAGAAAGAGCACAGCCTCGGCGAGCCGGATGAGATCATCGTTCACGTGCAGTAACTCCCGTCGTGGAGCACTTTATCAACCGTTGATCGAAAGATGCCATCGCGTCGCTGCGCAGATGGCATTTTTTGTTGTTTTCTGTTGTTTTCTCTTTTACGGGCGGGCCGCAGCCCAGGGGATGGCGGCCGCCGGCGAGGGCCCCGGCCTCAATATGCCGCTGTCCCTGCGCTACAGGCAGGAGTTGAACAACCATCTCTGGCAGTTCGACGCGGGACGGGTCGTTGTCCTGGGCCGGCACTGGGAATGGAGTTTCCAGGAGCAGTTCCGCACCTCGATGCTGCGGCTCGGCGGCAGCGAGGACAAATGGAAGGACGACCACTCCTTTTCGACCGCGCTGGGTTTTCTGCTGCTGCCCTCCCTGCGGGTGCAGACGCTTTTCCGCTCTTTGTCATTTTTTGACCGGCAGACAGGCTTGAACAACGACGTGCGCAGTAATGCCGTGGGATTGGGAGCGCTCTACACCCCGACACCGCGCCTGCGTTTGGCCGGCCGGGCCGGGCCCAAGTGGGAGTCGCGGATGGGCTTCCGCGACCGGGGCTTCTTCCTCGCCGGGGAGGGGGCGGTTTCCGGCCTCGACTGGGGCGGCTATCTCAACCACCTCCAGGGCCTGCTGGAGATGGACCGCTTCAGTCAGCGCAAAAACCATGAGGCCAATGTCGCCTATGCCGTGGCGCGGGTCTTCAGCCAGGCCAGCAGCGATTCCCTGCGTCTCTACACCGGCAGCCGGCGGCGGGACAACTATACCTCCTGGCTCGGCGATGTCGAGAGCCTGCGCGAAGGCAACAAGGGCTTTGAGAACATCCTCACCTATGGCCTGGGCGACTGGTCGCGCCTGCTCCTGCGCACCAGCTGGCAGTTCCGCAATGTCGAGCTGCTCTCCTTCGGGATGGAGGAGTTGGCGCGGCAGCGCAAGCGCAACGACCGCCTCGGTGATCACGCCCTTGAACTGGCAGCGGCGCGGAACCGCATGCAGGGGCGGATGGCCCTGAGCTACAACACCCAACGCCAGAAATACGACATTGCCGCCAGCGGCGCGCAGTCGCCCTTTTCCAAGTACACGGCCTTTGTCACGCCGGACAACAGCAGCAGCCGGCTGCAGCTCTCCGGCGAGCTCAGCACCCCGGTCGGCCGCCGCGACAGCCTTTACGCCTATGCCTCGGTCAGCCGGTTTCAGTACGACACGCCGGACACCAACAATTTTGACGACCGCGACGAACTGCGCATCAACTCCCAGTTCATCTTCGGCCGTCAGATCCGGCCCGAACTGCGCCTCGAGGTGCAGGCGAGTGTCAGCCTCTATCACATGGTCTACATCTTTGGCGAACGCAGCGCCGATAACAGCTGGAACCGCATCCTGCGGCTGCGGCCGGTGCTGCGCTACGCCCCATCGCAGCGGCTGCAGTGGCACAACGCCTTTGAGGTGCTTGCCAACTATGTGGACTATGACTTTGACAATCTGGCCCTGCAGACCCGGAGTTTTGTCTTCCGCAAATTTGCCTGGGACGATTCCCTCCGGCTGGAGGTGACCCGGCGCAGCAGCCTCAGGCTCGACTATCGTCTGCAGCTGGAGGAGAACGGCCAGCTCTACTGGGAGGCCTGGAAGGAGCGCCTCCTGACCACACGCACCAGCCACTGGCTGCAGCTGCGCGTGCTCTATACCGCGGCCCCCTCGCTCTCACTGGGCCCCGGCTACGGTTTTTACAGCCGCCTGGAGTGGCGGCACGACATCGATGCCCTCGGCCGCGAGCGGGTCGCCTGCGCCCAGAGCTTCAACAGCCATGGGCCGGCCCTGAGCATCTATTACACGCCCTCGCCGCGCACCCGGTTTGTTCTCGACGCCCACAGGCGCCGGGTCAAGCCCTGGCAGCAGGAGCCGTATACCATCAATACTCTGGATGTCCGCCTGGACTGGCTTTTCTAGGCGCACGACGCACCTCCCACAGGCGCAGGAGGGAGGGCCGGACCTGATGCAGGGAAGGAAAAGGATTGAGCGAAGCAAAGCTTGAAATGCACGAGATGATCATCCCGAGTCTGCCGGAGCAGATCCAGCGCGTCGAGGAAAAGTGCGAGCAGATGGCCGGCCTGGCGGGCTTCGCCGACGACGAACGGGATGCGATCGCCATTGCCATCACCGAGATGGTCGCCAATGCGATCTATCACGGCAACAAGAGCAATCCGAAAAAGAGCGTGCGCATCCGTTTCTATCTTCAGACCGGGGGATTGACCGTGCACATCACCGATCAGGGTGAGGGCTTTGATCCCAAGGCGGTCCCCAATCCCCTGCTGCCCGAGAACCTGCTCAAGGACAACGGCCGCGGCATCTTCATCGTGCGCTCGATGATGGACAGCGTCGAGTACCGCTTTGAGCCCGGGGGGGGAACGACGGTCATCCTGACCAAATGCAAAAAAAGCGATGTGCGGGATTAGCCGGGAGCCCCTGCAAGCCGGGGTGCGCCGCCATCCCTGCGCCGCCCTCGCCCTCTCTCTGTTCCTCGTCGCGCTCTGCTTCACTCCCGCGCCGGCCGCGACTCCGCCCCAGTTTCCCGATTCCACCCTCATCGAATCGATCCTTTTTGTCGGCAACGACCGCACCCGCGAGGAGATCCTGACCCGCGAGATGCAGCTGCGCGAGGGGGATCCCTTCGATCCTCGCATCGCGGAGGAGGACCGCCAGCGCATCGAGAACCTCGGCCTCTTCACCCGCGTCGAGCTTGAACTTCTCCCCGGCGCCGGCGGGGTCATCCTGCTCTACATCCTCAGTGAACGCTGGTACCTCTTTCCCTATCCCCTGCTTTTCATTCACGACCGCGACTGGAGCAAGCTCTCGTACGGGGCCGCCCTGCGTCATGACAATTTCCGCGGCCGCGCTGTTGTCGTCAATACCAATTTCTGGTTCGGTTACAATCCGAGCGCAAGCCTGAGCTACACCAATCCCTGGATCCACAGCCGCCACCGGCTGGCCTTCACGGCGCAGTTTGTTTACAACCGCGTCGAGAACCTCAGTCCCAACCTGAGCGATTTCACAGAAAAGCATCTTGGCGCGGCTGTGGGGTTGAGCAAGCGCCTGGGCAGCGATACGCGCGTGGGTGCGGGGGTGGGCTATCGCGAGATCCATCTCCCCCCGGAACTCGGCCTCACCCGTTCGGCCGGCGGCACCGACCGCATCGGCCAGCTCTCGGCCTCGATCAACTATGACAGCCGCGACTACTCTCCCTGGCCCGGCCGGGGCTGGTATGTCGATGCCGGGGTGGCGCACAAGCTGGTCTTGTCCGGATCGGACTATCTCTTCGCCACCGGTGATGTGCGCCGCTACCAGCCCCTGCCCGGCGGTGGAACCCTGGCCGGCCGCTTCCGCATCGACTGGAGCAGCGGTCGGGTGCCGCTCTACAACCTCCTTTACCTCGGCTACTCCGAGCGCGTCCGCGGCCATTTCCGCGAGGTGGTGGAGGGCGACGGCCGGATGGTGGCCGGGGCGGAGCTGCGCTGGCCGCTGCTCAAACGGCGCTTTTTTAATCTTGCCGGCGCGGATCAGGGTGATGGCTATGCCAATTATTTCCGCAATCTCCCCTTCGCCCTGCACGCGACCCTTTTTTACGATGCCGGGCTCATCGCCGACGGCGGCTGGTCGCGGGCTGAACAGCGGCGCCTGGGCGGGTTCGGCGCGGGACTGGCGGTCCAGCTGCCCTATGTGGAGCTGCTCCGTTTCGAGCGCGCCTGGGATCTGGCGGGGCGCGGTGAATACATCATCGACATGAAGGTCTGGTTTTAGCCATGGCGCATATTCATTTTTTCTTCGTCGATCCCGCCGATGTCGGGCCCGGGCAGCTGGTGCTGCGCGGGGCGGAATACAATCATGCGGCGCGCGTGCTGCGCAAGCAGGCGGGGGAGCGCATCATCGCGGTGGACGGCTGCGGCCGGCGCTACGAGGGCCCGATCGTGGCCCTGGGCAGTGGGGAGCTGACGGTGGCGATCGAATCGGCCGTCGAGGGCGGAGGCGAGCCGCGGCTGCGGCTGACCCTGGCCCAGGGGCTGCTCAAGGGGGGGATGTTCGACTGGGTGGTGGAAAAGGGGACGGAGATCGGCATTTCAGTTTTTCAGCCGATGATCACCGCTCATACGGTGGTGGAGGGGCGCGGCCGCGAGGGGCGCTGGCAGGAGAAGGCGCGGGCGGCGATGAAGCAGTGCGGCCGCAGCCTGGCCCCGGTGGTGCGCCCTGTGGCCGGTTTCGCCCGGGCGCTCGAGGCCGCCGGGGGGGAGGCGCTCTTCATCGCCTGGGAAGAGGCCGAGGTTGCGCCGGCGGGACTGGCGGAAGCCCTGGCGGGGCGCACGGCGGCGACCCTTTTCATCGGTCCCGAGGGGGGATTCAGCGAGGAGGAGGTGGCCCTGGCCTCCGCAGCCGGGGCGCGGACGATCAGCCTCGGGCCGCGGCGGCTGCGCAGCGAGACCGCGGCCCTGACCGCGGCGGTGCGGCTCCTCGATGCCGCGGGTGAACTGGCCTAGGGCGTTGAACTGCAGCGTATGGGCTTTGTTCAGCGGGCGCGCACGTACCAGGCGAAGAGGGCGCAGAAGAAGGAGATGGCCGCCGAGACGGCCAGTTCCGCATGGCGG
>JAKJDB010000736.1 GCA_022706175.1 Candidatus Zhuqueibacterota bacterium
CACTTTGCCCACCAAATCAGCGCCCACATCCGCCGCCTTGGTAAAGATGCCGCCGCCGACGCGGGCGAATAACGCTTGCGTGGAGGCGCCCATGCCGAAGGTCAGCATGGTGGTGGTGATCAGCACGAGGTTGTGTCCATCTGCAACCGGATACACGGCCTTGAGGATGAGAAACCACAGGGAGATGTCCAGAAGCGCCAGGCCCACGACCACCAGACCCATCACCGCACCGCTGCGGAAAGCGATCACCAGCCCTTTGTTCAGCGATTCCCGCGCCGCCTGAGCGGTGCGAGAGGAGGCGTAGGTGGCGGTCTTCATGCCGAAAAAGCCGGCTAACGCGGAAAAAATACCGCCGGTCAAAAAGGCGACCGGCACCCAGCCGTTCTGCACCTTGAGAACCACAGACATAAAAGTCAGTAGAATGACCAGACAGACGAAGACGATGCCCACCACCTTGTACTGCTGCTTCAGGTACGCCATGGCGCCCTTACGCACGTACAGAGCGATCTGCGCCATCCGTTCGGTGCCTTCGTTCGCCCTTTTCATTTGCGCAAAAAACAGATACGCGAAGAGCAGAGCGGCAACCGAGCCGATGGGCGCAAGCCAGAAAAGAAATTCAGCCATAATGTTGCTCCATAATAATTATTGAGACAGGTTGATTAATGGTCCATAGGAAAATTCGCCGCTCCCAGCCTACGCACTATCCGGCTGAGAGCCGGCCGGTACGCCCACCTATGGTGAAGGCGGAAAGAGAGAAGCGGAAAAACTCAGGCTCAATTGGATGGCCCGTCTCAGCAACGATGTCTGAGAACCGTGTGCCCTTTGCCTGAACAGATGGAAGAAAAAAAAGTGGTAAAAATTAGCTGGTAATTTAGTCATAATTCCCGAGAATGTCAATAGAATTGCAGATACAGGGGGCCTTTCTTTTTTCCAGCCGACGCAGGACGCGACGCCGGCTGAGCCCGAGAACAGCGGGTACTGCGGGTCAAACCGCCCTTCGCCGTCGCTCGCCCAGTCGTTCTCCGTCGCCGCGACTCTCCCTTTGCTTTTTCATTGAGAATGCCGTATATTGAAGCCAAGTATCCCATCTCTATACATTTAGAAATTTTATGCAAAGCCTGCGGCGGAAAATCGGTTTTGGGTTCTTTATCCTGGTGGCCATCATCGTGCTGGTGAGCATCATTTCCGTGGTCTATTACCTGCAGTTGCGCAGCGAGGTGAACAAGATCATTCAAGTGCACACGCCCGGGCTCAGTGCGACCCAACAGATGCTGCGCGCAGTGGACGAACAGCAGCGCTACATGCTGCTCATGCTCATCAGCGATGTGGACGCCAACTATGAGGAGTTCAGCCGCTTTCGTACCAACTTTCTCAACGCCTATCAGAAAGCGCTGGACGCCAGCGCCACTCAAGAACAGCAGGCCATTCTGGACAGCATCCTGTACAACTACCGTTGGTTTAATCGCGAATCAGAGGCGTTCGTCCGTTTGTGCCGCGAAGGCCGCCCCAACGCCCGTCAGTATCACAACGAAAACATCAGCACCTATGAACGCCATATCCGCCATCTGTTCCTCGGCCTTCTCGATACCTATCAGGCTGCCATCGCGGAGAACAACGTGCGCACTAAAAAACTGGTGGACCGCGGCACCCTTACGCTGATCTTTGCCGCCGCCCTGGCCATCGGCTTTGCCATTCGCTCCAACCGGGCGCTCTCCCGCAGCATCATCCGGCCGGCGGAAAAACTGACCGCCACGGTGCGCCAGATCAGCGCCGGCCATCTGTACCCCAAAATCGACATCACCACGGATGACGAGCTGGCGTTGCTCAGCCGCGAGTTCAATAAAATGACCGAGCGGCTTCGCGGCTATGAGGAGATGAACATCCATCAGCTGATCGCAGAAAAAAAGAAATCTGAGGCCATTGTCTCCAGCCTGGCGGAACCCATCATCGTCACCAGCGAGGACCACCGCATACTGCTGATGAACCAGGCGGCGGCTCAGCTGTTTAAAATCGGCGCCGGCGACCCGCAGCCGCGACCGATCAGCAGTCTGATCCAGGACCCCAAACTGCTGCACATCCTCAGGACCGGTCCCCGGGATCACAAGGATGAACTCTTTAGCGTGACCCACGATCAGACCACTTTTTATTTTCGTCCGCGCCAGACCTTTATCACGGACGAGAACAAAAAGCTGCAGGCGGTGGTCACACTCTTCGAAGATGTCACCCGGTTCAAGGATTTGGACCGCTATAAATCGGATTTCAT
>JAKJDB010000737.1 GCA_022706175.1 Candidatus Zhuqueibacterota bacterium
TCGCCGCTTCGGCGGTGATGATTTTGCCGGACGAGTCCAATGCCGCCCGCGCCAAGTCCGACGAGCGCACGATTCTGGCCACGCTGGAGGTCAAGGCGGCGGCGCCCAAGGTACGGGTCATCGCGCACCTGATCGATCCGCAGAACCAGGGGCACCTGGAGCGCGCCAACGCCGACGAGATCGTGATCAGCGATCGCTTCAGCGGCTATCTGCTGGGCGCTCATGTCACCGCGCCCGGCATTCCGCAGTTGCTTGATCTGCTGTTGAGCGAAGACTGTCCGGTGGGTCTGTTGCGCGCCAAGCTGCCTCACAGCCTGATCGGCAAAACCTATCGCCAGGCCAGTGACCATTATCACAACCAGGAGCAGTGCCTGCTGCTGGGGTTTATTCAGGAAGAGGCGGGCTTTAAATTGGACGACATCCTTTCCGACGACGTCTCCGCCATCGACCGGTTCATTCGGGAAAAGCTGCAGGCAGCCGGCAAAGGACTGGGGAGACGGTCCGGCCTCAACGTTCAGCTGTTGCCTCCGGCTGATTATGTGATCACGGAGAACGACATCCCCGTTTTATTGGCACGAACCGAAAAGGCGTGAGGTCCTACGTTGGTGAACAAGCCATCATCCGTCGATTTGCACCGGTTTCCGATTTTTCAAGGTCTGTCGGCGAAAAATCTGGAAGAGGTCCGCAGGATTCTGCACGAAAAAAAGATCGCAGCCGGTGAGTTCATCACCCGTGAGGGAGAACGCGGCGATGCGATGTATCTGCTATTGGCCGGGCGGGTGGAGGTCAGCAAAAGTCTGACCCTGATGACCGGCCGGAACAATGTGAACACGCGCGATAAATCGCTGGTCGTGCTGCGAGCGGAGGATGCCCCCTATTTCGGCGAAATGGCTCTACTCAAAGAGGACAGCAGCCGCACCGCTACGGTCAAGACCCTGGAGGAGTGCACCGTCGGCCTCCTTCGGCGCAAGGATTTCATCGCCCTGTGCGAGACCGATACCGGTCTGGGCTACCGGCTGTTGTTGAACATCGCCAGAACTCTGGTGGGGCGACTGGAAAAAATGAATCAGGATATTTTGAAATTGACCACCGCCTTTAGTTTGGCGCTCAAGAATTGAAACTGAGGAACTTATGAGTCTGCGCGAGCTGGATAAAAACTACGATCCGAAACGAGTCGAAAACAGGTGGTACGCCTATTGGATGGACCATCAGCTGTTCCATGCTGATGAAAACACCGACAAACCGACCTATACCATACTCATTCCTCCGCCCAATGTGACCGGCATGCTGACCATGGGCCATATATTAAACAACACACTGCAGGATTTGCTGATCCGCTGGAAAAAAATGCAGGGGTACGAGTCGCTGTGGATGCCCGGCACCGACCACGCCGGCATCGCCACTCAAAACAAGGTGGAGGCGGCGCTGGCGAAGGAGGGGTTGAACCGGCATCAGCTTGGCCGGGAAAAGTTTCTCCAGCGGGTCTGGGAGTGGAAGGAAAAATTCGGCGGCATCATTCTGCAGCAACTGCGCAAGCTGGGCTCCGCCTGCGACTGGCAGCGGGAATGTTTTACCATGGATGAGAATCTCAGCCGCGCCGTACGCGAGGTGTTTGTCGGGCTGTACAACAAGGGCTTGATCTATAAAGGGCGGCGTCTCATCAATTGGTGTCCGAGCTGTCATACCGCGCTGGCCGATGAAGAGGTGACCAGCAGCGATGAGGACGGCAAATTGTGGAACATCGCGTACCCGTTCAAGGACGGATCCGGCGAGATCGTTGTGGCCACCACGCGCCCGGAGACCATGCTGGGCGATACGGCGGTGGCGGTCCATCCGGAGGATGAGCGCTATCGCCACCTGATCGGCCGGCAACTGGTGCTGCCGTTGATCCATCGCGAAATCCCCCTGATCGCGGACGAGCATGCGGACCCTGCGTTCGGCAGCGGCGCGGTCAAAATCACACCCGCCCACGATTTCAATGATTTCGAGGTGGGACGACGTCACGGTCTGGAGGCGGTGTCTGTCATCGATTCCACCGGAAGGATGAATGAGCAGGCCGGCCCCTACAGCGGACTGGATCGTTTTGAAGCCAGAAAAAAAATCCTTCTGGACCTGGCGGAACAGGGCCTGCTGCGCGGCGAGATTAAAAAGATCATTCCCATTCCACGCTGCTATCGTTCCAACGACATTATTGAGCCGCACCTTTCCGCGCAGTGGTTCGTCAAAATGGAACCGCTGGCGCAGCCGGCGATCGCGGCGG
>JAKJDB010000738.1 GCA_022706175.1 Candidatus Zhuqueibacterota bacterium
TTTCCCAGGCGGAGGGTAAAAGTGCGGCCACGGTAACCAGTCCCAGCGGCGGCGAGGAGGCGGACTTGCGCACAAAACGCAAGGCATGCTTGAAACTCCAAAAAGTATCGGGAAACGCCGGGTACAGCATTAAAACACGCATCAACTGCCTCCTTTTCGATTACACAGTGTCGCCGGATGATCCTGACGATTGTTTTTCCCGCCTGGTGTTTATTCCAGAGGAAAGGGCGTGAATGAAGCGGCCTTTACCGCTTTTCTTTCGCCGGGGTGTAGGCCGTTCTCAGTCGGGCGATCTCTTTGCGTTTTTTCTTTAACAACTTATTCCACCGCTCCATCCCATCAGCGAGCTCTTTCATGCGGCTGTACAGTTCCTGAATGCGCAGTTCCATGGTCTCCAGACCGGTCAGAGCGGCCGTGGTGTCATAGGTTCTCTCCGCATTAGACTGCAGCTCGATGAAAAGCCGGAACAGATCGGCCCGTTCTTTGATTTGTTCGAGGGTATAACCGAAATTTTGCAAATCGACGATCAGCCGGCATAAATGGATATAGTGGGCGCCGTAGAGTCGGAACCCTCCCTCGGTGTAGCGGTCGGGTAGAATGATGCCGCGTTCCTCCCAGTATTTGATGGTGCGATTGTTGACGTGCACCATATCCGCCAGCTCCCCCACGGTGAGAAAGTCGTTTTGCGCGTGCATAGTCGCCGCTTTTTCTTTTTTAGGCAACCCTATTTTTTTAATGATTTTACGGATTTCAGGATAAGAATAGCCCATATGGATAAAGTGGGCGATCTGTTCCGCCTCCTTGAGCTGATCCTCGGAGTACAGCGGGGCCCCATGATGGGAGGAAGGTTCCCGCTTGATCAGACCGATCTGCTCGCACTGGGCCAGCTCCGGCTCCGTCAGGCCGGTTTTCTTCAGAAACGTTTTCCGGTCACACAGGGTGGGCTCCATCATCAACCTATACGTTTAGAGTTATTATTAACTGTCAGTATACGTATACATTATACTAATCCATTCCGCCAAAAGCAAGAAATATTTTTCGGTTTCAGCCTGACCCCGCCAGCCAGTCATCGACGAACAGCTCTTATCCCTTGCACCGGTTCGGGGCATCGATAGATCCTTCCTTGTTGTTTTTCCTCGCAACGCGTTCACCCGACGCATGCTTTGTGTCAGCGCAGAGCGAAAAATCCAGCGACGCAGAGAAGTAAAATTCCGTCATAAAGCTTTTCATACTTTTTTAATCCTTGAAATTATCAAATATAAATGTTATACTATCGATCCCTGCGGACTGGAACACCAACGAAAGGATACGAAATGAATTTCATCCAACGCAGTCTAACTTTCTTACTTTGTTCGTTTACGCTTGCGGTAAGCCAAACCATCGAAGTAGAACCCAACAACACTCGTGAAAGCGCACAACCCTTTTCCACCCAACCGCCTCAGATCATCTCTGCCTCGTTTGCGTCAGGACAGGACGTAGATTTCTACTCGCTGGCGCTGGACAAAAATAGAATGTATTACCTCACCAGCATCGAAAGCAGCGACGAGGCCTCGCCCAATCTTGAATTGTATTCTGCCCTCTCTGCCGCCAACCTGCTGACCACCAGCGTTGCCGGCCGCAACTCAAATCGCAATTTCAGATTGTCCGGCTATGTCCCCGCTACGAGCGGCACCCACTATGCAAAAATCGTCAACAGCAACAACGCCGCCGGAACCTACAAAATCCGCCTCGCTGGGGGCCGGACGGTCTCCGAACTGCTCATCCATGAGCCGGACAACACCATCGCCAGCGGTCAATGGCAGGTCAAATTAGCCAAAGGCGACACGGTCTACGGCGCCATCTATCCGGACGATGACGTGGACTATTACCGCATCATGGCGGTCAAAAATGAACGCTACACCATCAGCACGCTGCCGATCCTGGACCTGCACCCCCGCGATTCCGACACCTTTCTCACACTGACCGATTCCACCGGCCGAGTGATCGCGGAAAACGACGACCAGGGCACGGTCGACACGCCCAGCGGTCCGGTCAACTGCACCTTTTCCAAATTGAACGGCAGCTTTCCCCACTCCGGAACCTATTATGTGATGGTGCGCAGCTTTTACAACACCCTGTACGGCGAAACCGTCAACGAAAGCAGGCCAGGGAAAGGGGAATACGGGCTCTGTCTGCAAATCAATGCTCCGCTGGAGTTGCCGGCCGTGGCGCGCTATCCGCACATCGAAATCCCCACCCCCACCTCCGTGCTGGTTCA
>JAKJDB010000739.1 GCA_022706175.1 Candidatus Zhuqueibacterota bacterium
TTGGCCAGTGTATTCCGGCTTGGCCGGCACCTGATCCCCATGTGATAAAGCGCTTCCGACTTCGCCAAGAGGCAACTGACAAGATCGCGCAGACTCTCCCGGTATGTGATTTGGGCAAAGGCCATCGAGAGAAATTGGTCGTAGCAAGAGAATTCCTTGACCTTGTAGTCCCCTTTGTAGCGGCGAACGAGCATCTGAAAATCGGTATGAGGAAAGAAATCCATCATCTGCGCAAACACGGACTTGCCTCGGTTCATAGGTGGCCTCCTGGATTGGAGGCCAAGCTGAAAGAAGAGAGGCAGGTTTCAAATCGTTTTTCAGATAATCAGTCATATTTAATTGCAGCGTAGAGCTTTATAGAGCGTAATTTAATGAACATTGGGACACTAGTGCGCAATCACAATAATTAACCTGGGCAACATCGCTCTACATCAATTTGATATATGTTTTTATATTAATTCATCAATCCCTATCGCGTCAGAAATTGAATTGTGGAGGACGAGCGGCCTCGCGAATCGGGATTGGGCGCATTTCAGTTCCGTTTACCGGAGCAAGATGCTCCGGCCACATCCCAAGCCAAAAACTGAAATAATGAAGCCGAAAGCCGGAAAGACAAACGGAACTGACATGCGCCCGCCGGGGTTGCATACTGTTGAATTCCGCCGCCGGCGCAATATCATCTTGTATTACTTCTTTCCCACTTGGTGCTTTTTTCGGCAAGGGTTCAACAAATGAGTCCAGCCGCCTGGTTCCCGATCCGTGATCCTGCCCTGATTTTCACCCTGGTGATGACGCTCACCCTGCTGGGGCCGCTGCTGTCGCGGCAGCTTCGGATCCCGGATGTGGCGCTGATGATAGGCGCCGGCATTGTCATCGGCCCGAGCGGTCTGGGGTTGCTGGAGCGCAACGAGACGATCCAGCTTTTCGGCACCCTGGGCATATTGTACATCATGTTTATCTCCGGCCTGGAGATAGACCTGCACATGCTGCGGAAGAACGCCGCGCACAGCGTGGTTTTCGGCCTGCTCACCTTCGGCATACCCCAAGGGCTCGGTATGGTGGCGGGATTGCTGCTGCTGCGGATGCCTATGGTTCCGGCCATCCTGCTGGCTAGCATGTTCGCGTCACACACGCTGCTGACCTATCCGCTGGTGAGCATGCTCGGACTGGCCAGGAGCCGGCCGATTGCCACCTGCATCGGAGGCACCATCATCACCAATCTGCTCGCCATGTTGATCCTCGCCGTGGTGGCCGGTGGCGCCAAGGGTGAGCTTGGCGGGGCGTTCTGGTTCCGGCTGGGCTTGGCAATGTGTGTCTACGGCGTCATCATCTTTGTCCTTGTCCCGCGTTTTTCCAGATGGTTTTTCCGCCGTTTCGCGGACGGCGGCACAACGGATTTTGTTTTCGTCATGGCACTGCTTTTTGCCTGCTCCTGGCTGGCAGGACAGGCCGGCATCGAACCGATCATCGGCGCCTTTGCCGCGGGCTTGCTGATGAACCCCCTGATCCCTGAACGCAGCCCGCTGATGAACCGCATCTCCTTCTTCGGCAACGCCCTGTTCATACCCTTCTTTCTGCTCTCCGTGGGCATGCTGGTGAACTTGGGACTGCTCACCGACCGGCGCGCCTGGTGGGCGTCCGCGGTGATGGTGGTCGTCGGGCTGCTGACCAAATGGCTTGCCGCCGAAGGTGTGGGCCGCATTTTCAAGTATTCCAGGGACGAACGCCTGCTGATTTACGGGATGAGCGTAAACCAGGCCGCCGCCACCCTTGCCGCAGTCGTGGTGGGGTACCGTTTGCAATTGTTTGACGAAAACATCCTTACCGGCACCATCATGATGATCCTCGTAACCTGCATGGCCGGCTCCTGGCTGACCGACCGTTTCGGCCGGCGTGCCGCGCTGGCCCAGGAATTGCCAGAGAACTATGACGCCAGCAGCGCCCCGCAGCGCATCATGATCCCGATGGCCAACCCGGAAAATGCCGAGAAACTGATGCAGATGGCCATACTGCTGCGCCAGCGCCATAGCCACGAGCACATCTATCCGCTCTCAATGGTTGAGGATGGGCCGGATCTGGAGGCGCGGCTGGCGCTTTGCGAAAAGATGCTCGGACACGCCGTAGTGCACGCCCTGGCGGCCAATGTGCCGGTGACGCCGGTCACGCGCGTGGATCTGAACCCGGCCAACGGCATCCTCCAGGCCATGCGAGATTTCCGCGTCGCCATCGGCATCTTCGGCTGGGGCGGCCGGCCA
>JAKJDB010000740.1 GCA_022706175.1 Candidatus Zhuqueibacterota bacterium
GCTCGCGCAGTGAGGCCAGGATCTTGTCCAGGTGTTGCCAGTCGATCCCGGTTTGCACGGCACTCATCAGCGCGGCGTTGTGGCAGAAGCGGCAGGTAAAATTGCAGCCGGAGGTGAAGAACAGAGCGGATAAATGACCGGCGTGGTCGCTGAGCGTAGGCTGCCTTTGCCAGGCGAAGACAGGAGATGTTTGGGATGACATACGATTTATATCCTCATCCGAGCGAACAGCGGGCCAAAGCGATCGACGGCGATCATCGGCACTGCGCCAAGCTACTCAGGCTTGGACTGCAGCGCTTTTTCCAGCATGCTGCGGATGAGCGCAGGGGGGATGATCCCCTTGCCGGATTCGCTGTAATCGGTCTGCACGCCGTGCCAGGAGTAGAGCAGGGATTTCTCCTCTGCCGTGTCGGCTGCAATGGGCAACAATCGCGGCAGCGGATGAAATTCGCCGCTGATGGGATTCCTGCGGTTGATGATAAAACCGGGAATGCTGGACGGATTCATGCATTCCGTCCGGCTGAAGGCGACCAGGCCCTCGACCGTCTCCACATCATGATACACCTTTTCGAACGCCTGCCACTCCTCCTCTGTCAACAACTGGTCCAGCCGTTTGTTGAGCACTGCGCATTTTTCACATCCGGCCTTGCCGAACACATGTATCTGAAAGTACTTTTCCATGCTCCTCTTCCCTCATCCCTCGCTTACCATATGGAGACGGCATCAGCGTCTGCGGTTTCCAACACCGTTTGATCTGCGGTTTCGATCCGGTAGCGCCCGGCTTGACGTGCGGTCAGCTCGCCGAACCGTTTGGAGCGGTTCCAGTTTTCAATTTTGCTGAAATAGCCGACCACCCGGCTTTCGCCAAAGACCCTCGTCGAGCCGCAGGCGGTGCAACGTTCGTGCAGGCCGCGCTCTTGGTGAAAACAGTCGTAGCAATAGGTGAACTCGGGCGAGATGGTCAACTGGGCGCATTGTGTGCGTTTGAACGTCTCCATCACCAGGTAGAGGATGGAATCCGGCGAAGGCTTTTCCTCGCCGACAAAGGCGTGCACGATGGCGCCGGATTCGATCATGCAGTGATACTGCGCCTGTTCGCGGATGCGCTCCACCAGGGAGACCGGTGCGTCGGCCGCCAGGTGGATCGAGTTGGTGTAATAGATCGAATCGTCGTCGATGCTGCCCTTGACGATGGCGGCCGCCTCATCACGATAGTGGATCATGTCGGTCTTGGCCAATCGCCGCGCCGCGCTTTCCGCCGGCGACTCTTCCAGGCTGAATTTCATCTTGTATTTGCGGCTGAGCTTTTTGGCTTTGAGGTACATGTGGGCCACGATGGTCAGCCCCATCTCCTGCGCCGCCCGGCTTTCATGCAGGGAGTGGCCGGTGAGGAACTGCACCGCATCGTTGATGCCGATCAGGCCGATGATATAGGTGCTCTTGTCCGGATCCACATAGGGTTTGCCATCGCAGGCAGGCCGGCCGATCTGGTAGAGCGGACGGCCCAGTTCGGACATCATCTCCTCGATGCGGCTGCGTTTTTCCAGATGCGCCTGCGCGCACAGCTCCATGGTGGCCTCGATCTCCGCCAGCAGGCCCTCCAGGTCGGCCCGGCCCTTGCGGCTGGCGCGAAAGGCCGCCTGCGGGATGTTGATGGTGACATTCTGAAAGCCGCAGAAGCGCATGGATTCAGGATGGCGCAACATACGGTTGTCGGTAATAGTGGTGCGCAGCCGGCAACAGGCGGACAGCGTCACTTCGTCACGGTCGAAAATGAAATAGGTGGAGCCGTTGTGCGCCGCCAGCTGACAGGCGCGTTGAACGATGCGGAACTGATCCGGGTCGCGCAGAGATTCTTCATTGATGTGAAAGTCGCATTTTGGAAATTCGAACACTCGGCCATGGCGGTCGCCATCCTCCCACACCGACAGCAGGGCCATGGCGAACGCTTGGGCCTCTTTTTGATAATCTCCATAGGTGACGATCTTTTCACCACGCGCCGCCAGCTCTTGCTCCACCGTTTCGTCGTACACGGTTCCGTGGGCCGCATCCTTGAGCTCGCGCAGCACCAGACGACGTTTGCCGTTTTCATCGGCCACATAGAGGTTCATCAGCGGATAGCCTTCGCCGTCGGTCTCGTCGCGGGTGATCTCCTCCAGCTCTTGGATCTCGCCGGAGGCGGTGCGCAGCTGGTATTTGCCGCCGGGTCCGATGGCCGGCACGGATTTCAGATAGCCCGGCACACCGG
>JAKJDB010000741.1 GCA_022706175.1 Candidatus Zhuqueibacterota bacterium
CTATCAAAGGATGTAAAGCGTATGAAATACGCATTGGGTGTTTTTATCGACGGCGTTACTCTGCGGACCGCACTGGTGAGCAAACGCTCCGGCCATCCGGTCATCGAAGCCTTGGAGACGTTCACTCTGTTCGAACCCCTCGAGCGACGGGAGGTGATCGAACAGAATAAAAAAGGACTGAACACCGAAGATAAGCAGGCGAAAAGGCAGAATCCGTTCGGCTTGGACACCCTGTTCAAGCGTACGGAGGATAACACCGCTGTCACCGATTCCAGCAACAACATCGACGTCATCCTTAAAATGATCAACCAGCTCTGCCCGCGGCAGACCACCATCGCCTTTAACCTGTCGGATTTCTTTACTTTTTACAAACTGCTTCCTGATCCAGGCACAGAGTCTGCAGGAAGGATCAAACGGATCATCTGGCAGTCTTTCCATGCCGATCCCCATGCGGAGGCAAAGAATGAACATGTCGGATTTGTGCAGCTGCCGGACAAGTCGATCTTTGCTCTCTATCACGATGATCCGCTGGTGTTTTCCTCTCTGCTCCTGGAGAGCTTTAAGCTGATCCGCAATCATCCACCGGCCATCGGCTTGATCGATTCTCTGGAGTTCGGCCTCAGCCATGAGATCGTTCATCAGTACCAACTCGGCGACCAGGATCAAACCGCCGTGGTGCTGTTCTCCAACACGATCACTAAAATATTTTTCATGCGCGGCCGCACCATTCACAGTGTGCTGCCGACCATCTATGAAGGCGCCGAGTCGGAAAACATCTGCGAAACCGCTTTCGCCAAGATCCTGTTCGAATTTGATTCGGGCAAGCTGTCGGCCTTGAACCACATCATTCTGGCCGGCGATGTGGACCGTGTGCAGGGGGAAAAATTCTTTCGTGAGAAATGGCCGAGCGCCCAGGTGTCGCGTCTGGAGATTGTCCGCGCCCAGCTGGCGGAGAAGCTGGACGTCATGCACGGCCGCACCTGTTCCTATGCGGTGCCTATCGCTCTGGCGCTGAAAAGCCTGGACGACAAAGCCAAACCGCCCTATACACATAATTTCGTTCCCCGTCGCATCCTGGACAAGCAGAGCGTTTATCGTCTGGCCTGGCACAGCGTGCTGCTGCTGGTGGTGCTGTTCTGTTCGGTTATGTTTTTGACCGTTCAGTCGGTTCGATCCATGCAGCAGGTCCGCAATCTTCACGTCGAGGAACGTATGTTACAGCGGCAGATGGAGGATCTGGCCAAGATCGCAGTGGAGGTGGACAGCCTGCGCAGCAAAATTAAAATGATGGAAAAGGGGACCGCTCTGATCGATTCTCTGAACAAAGTCAGCACCCGCTGGTCGCCGTTGATCGAATCGTTTTCTCAGGCTTATGAGAGCGTTGGCCCGTTCTCCTTTGTCACTCTGACCGCTGCGGACGACCATCGCATCACGGTGGAGGCCGAATTGGCCCAGGAGAAACAGGTCGCCCTGCTGGAACGTATGATCCCGCGAAGCACGCTGACCAGCGTCGTCAAAGGCCAGGAGCAGCAAAATCGATGGATCAAGGCGCAATTCACCTGCGACGTGAAGGGAAACAACTGATATGTCCTATCCGGTAAGAAATACGCTGATCATCGCCGCGGTCTGGGCCTTTTTCCTCGGCCTTGGCTATTATTATGTCTTTGGCGTACAAAGAGCGGCGGAAAAAAACTGGCTGCAGAGGTGGAGGTCAAGCAAGACCGGGTAAACGATCTGCAGGCCCTGCAGTCCGACAAAACTCGACTGGAACAGGAATATGCGCGGCTGGAGGAGCTTCACTCAGGTAAAAAAGGGGTATTGGCCTCTCACGAGACCCCCGGCGAAACCTATGACTATATTCACCGGGAGTTGAGCCGCATTGGCTCTTCTTTGGAGGTAAATTTGACATTGAATAAGACGGATGAGTTTTCCTCCATGCAGCGCCGTCAATATGAAGTGTTCGGCACAGGTCGGTTTCATGAGCTCTATCATCTCATCTGGTTTCTTGAAAACGGTCCATTGTTTTATAATATTCAATCCTTAAAAGTTCAACGTCAGGATCAGGCCTCGCAGGATAAGCGCGCTATGAAAGGAGAGGTGCAGTTTTCTCTGCAGGTATGCGGCTACAATCGGCCTGACGGGCCGGAGATCATCGGCATCAGCCGGGAGGACGGAGGGCTGCAACCAGTGGCGGAGCTGGTGACCAACCGCATCGCCCGCGTTGCAGCAGAACCGGTCAAGTCCGAG
>JAKJDB010000742.1 GCA_022706175.1 Candidatus Zhuqueibacterota bacterium
TGATGGGCAGCGAGGGCAAAGGTCTGCGTCGCCTCACCGCCGAGTCATGTGATTTTCTCGTCAAAATCCCCATGTACGGACGGATCAATTCACTGAACGTCTCAGTGGCCTCGGCGCTGCTGTTCTTTGAGGTGCGCAGACAGAGAAACGCCAAATCCTGACTGGAGGCGATTCTTGCATCATTCCGGCGTCATCCTTTTCATCCTCGCCTGGGTCGCAACCGTCCATGCCGGCGCCAGGGATCTGAACCTGGGCATCACCACCGCCGCTGTTCGCGGAGAATCCCTGTTCTTAAGGCCGGGCCTCTCTGTGCACTACCACGACGACCAATCCCTGGGCCGGTATGGCTTTTTCGGGGTTGCCCTTGCTCTGCTGCAGACCAGACCTCTAATCAAAAAACAGACCATGGACCGCTGGGTTGATAACGCCATGAGCCGTTGGCGCAGCGATATCGCTCTGGACATCATCGAGGCCCGAATCGGGCTGTACTCCGGACTGCAATGGCCTGTATCGCGGCGCAGCAGGATCAGCTTTTCTTTCGGACCCTATCTTGCCGAACCCATCTACGGCACATGCAGGCTGACCAACTCGCGATGGCTGCAAAAACTCTCTGACAGTTACTATTACGCCAGTCTGGACTTTTGGGATGAAAAAAAGAACGACACCGTCCTGCGCCCGCTGATCGTCGGTCATCAGACACGGCTCGGATACTCTCGGGACTCTTTCAGCGTGCAAGTGATCTACTGGCGGCCGTTTCACTATTTGAATTATTTTGAGAATCTTTATTCCTATAAAAAGAGCATGCACGCCCTGGAGCTGAACATCGGCATCCTGTTCCCTTTTAATTCCAAGGAGGCCGAAAAATGAAGAAAACAGCGTGGTGCTCCCTGATGGTTCTGCTCCTTTTCGCCGCAAGTCTTCCGGCGGCGGAACACTGGGTGATCAACGGCTTTAATATCTCCGGGGTTCCCCGCACCGGATGTCTATGGCAACCGGGCGCGACCTTTGGCTTTGCGCAAACATGGCGGCTTGGCAGTCGCTGGCGCCTTGGCCTGGAGATGCAGGGATTCTATGCCGGCAGCCGGCTGGTGGACAAGAAATTTCTTTACAGCTACATGTCCACAACCATCAACAACTGCGATCTGACCCTCTCCTCTGTCTTTCTCGAACTGCCCCTGTTGCTGCGTTACACCGTACCCATTCACTCACAGCTGCGAATGCGAATCGCTATGGGCGGCTCTATGGCCCTTGGAGTGGGCGACCATACACGGTACCATTACAAAAACAACCTGTATCGATGGGATTATGGGGAACGGCCGGAGACGCTGCCTTGTCCCATCGACTTGACCATCATCGAGGACCCTGGCGAACTGCCCCTCATCGGCCGCAAAAGCCAATCCCCCTTGGCCTGGCAGTTGGGCCTGGGCATCGAGTCGCAGCGCTATTATCTGGAATTTCGCGGCCGGTACGGCAAGATGGGCTTGTGGGCGTATGATGAGTCGCTGGACCATGTTACGATCCATCTGCTGCTGGGACTGCGCTGGCAGGGATTCAGGTAAACAGCGTACATTTTCCTTTCCAATCGCGAATGGAGGACACGCATGCTAGACCGTTTGACGTCCAAAGACTATCGCCTGATCGCCCTCTGCCTGGCGGTGGCGATCCTCTCCCTATTCATCATCGTCAACTATTTTTATAAGGCGTTTCCGGAAGCCTCCATCGATTTCAAGGTCACGCAAAAACAGTCGCAGCAGATCGCCGCGGAATGGCTGTCTAAACTGGCGCTGGATCCGACCGGATACCGCCATGCCTCAGCTCATGGGCGATCAAGTGCGGCTCTGGCGTTACAGCCATCGCTGGTACAAAGCCCTGCAAAAGGAGGAATTGTCCCTGCGCATCAGCCCCAAAGGCGAATTCCTCGGCTTTGGCCATGACGTCGCCGAAGAGCTGGAGGGCGCCCATCTTCCGGCCGCCTCCGCCCGGCTGCTGGCCTCCGTCTTTCTGCAACAGACCGTGGGCCTGGATACCACGCAGCTCGAGTTCGTCGAACACATGCAAACCGAGCGGCCGAAACGGCTGGATCACAGTTTTGTCTGGAAGCGCATCGACTTTGATGTCCGGGATGCAGATTATCGCTACCGCGTCGTGGTTCAGGGCGACCGGGTAGATGGCTTTTCTGAATTCCTCCATGTGCCGGAGAAATGGTCGCGCGAGTATCAAAAACTGCGCGCTAAAAATGAAACCGCC
>JAKJDB010000743.1 GCA_022706175.1 Candidatus Zhuqueibacterota bacterium
CATGCCGTTGACGAAGCCGGCCGCCGTCGCTGCCCCTTTTCGCGAACCGAAATCCATCACCGCCACGGCAGAGATGACAAAATCAGGTCCATAGGTCATAAAGCCCACCAGGCCGATGGCCAGGGGTAAAAGCGAGTTGGGGGCGCGCCAGAAAAAGATCAATGACGCCATGAGACCCAAAAGCATGATCGTACAGATGGGCGCGCGGCGGGAGGCGAAAACTTTATCAGACAGATAGCTGGCCGCCATGGTGCCGAGCAGTCCCACCAAAGCAAACAGGGTTGAAATATAGCCGGCGATGTCTGTGGCCATGCCGCGTTCCATGGTGAGAAAAGTGACGGCCCAAAACATAAACGTATAGCGGATAAACTTGATGCCGAAATAGCTGAAGGCCAGCACCCAGATCGGCCCCTGACGTATAATCTCCGCAGTGTTCTGCCAGATGCTGGAGGAGCTCTTTTCCTCAACCGGTTCAGCGATTTGGTGATAGACCTCGATGTCCGGCAGGCCGACGTCCTGGGGTTTATCGCGAAACATCGTGACCGCCAGCACGCCCACCAGGGTCAGAGCCGCTGCTCCGGCCCAGAAAACCCACTGCCACTCCGAATAGGTGACGCTATGGCCGACCGGGTTGGTGATCGAGACTTTGGCCGAATGGCCGATGATAAATGCGGCCAGGCCGGTGCCCACCACATCGCCGATGGTGTAGCAGGAGCCCCACGGCGCCATGATCTTGCCGCGTTCACGCAAGGAGAACCAGTTGGACATGCCTTTGATCACCGCAGGCCAGCCGGCGGATTGAGCATAGCCGTTCAACGTCCAAAAGAGTCCCATGAGAAAAACCGAGGTCGAAAAACCAAAGGCCACATTCAGCAGCACGGTGGCGGTCAATCCCAACGCAAGAATTTTCCTTGCCGGCCATTTGTCGCTCAAGGGACCGTTGATGAACTGGCCGGTGGCATAGCCGACATGATAACCGGTCAGCATCACGCCGAACAGCGACGCGCCCCAGCCGAATTCCTTCATCAGTTCCGGTTGCGCGATGGTCAAAGTTTTACGGCACAGATAAAAGCCCGCATAGGCGAGCCAGGTCCCCCAAAAAGCGCGGATGCGCCATTTGCGGAAACGGCGATCCACCTCCGGATTCGCGTCCTGACAGGTAACCGTAGAGTCCGTCACATCTGTTCCTTAAGGATGGGTTCGGTGAATTTGAATCGTGTGCGATCGGCGCGATAGACATCCTCGGCATATTCGACGGGCATTCCGTCCTTTAAATACACCAAGCGGTTCATGATCAACACCGGTTGACCGGCCCCGATCGTCAACAAACGGCCTTCATTCTTGCCGGCCAGCGCCGCTTCGATGGCATACTCGGTCCGTAGAAATACATAGTGATGTTTTTCTTCCAGCATGTTGTAGATCGGTCCGATGAGATCCAAGTCCTGCAGTTTCTCACCGATCTCGAGGCGGAAATACGAGTGCTCCAGCAGAATCGGTTCATCATCGCCGAAACGCAGGCGCTGCATATACACGATCTCGGCGCCCGGTCTGAGCTGCAGCTTGCTGCGGATGTAATCCGGCGCCGGATAACGACGGAATTCCAGTACATGCGCTGATGGTTTTTTGCCGGAGGCGTCCATCACCCGAGAAAAGCTCATCACCGTGCCGGCTTCGTGAACAATTTTGGTGGAGGCGACGAACGTGCCCAGTCCTTTTTGCCGTTCGATCAATCCTTCGCGCAGCAGCACCCGCAGCGCCTCGCGCACCGTGCCCCGGCTGATGCCATAGCGCGTACACAGCGTGCTCTCCGAGGGCAGGGCGCGGCCGGTCTTGTAGCGTTGGCCGGTCATCTTTTTACGCAATTCGTCCGCCAATTGGTGATAGAGCGGTATATAGCTTTTCTTGTCAAGCATGCTTTGATCTCCGTCCGGGTCAGTGCACAACAGAAAAGCGCACCGGGCCGGCGGTGAGGTTCACTTTCGTCTGCCAGTGGTCACTGACAGCGTAGGATGTGTTGGGCACACAGGCGCGCAGACGCTGTTCAAACAGAATTTGATCAGCCTGCTCGATCCGCACCAGCGCCGAACGGCAAAAATCTTTAACGCTGAAGCGTATTTTGCCGCAGGGCACTACCGCGTCTTCAGGAGAGGCCAGGTTGGGGGATACCCAGCGGATCGCAGCACCCGGTACGATGGGAACGCACCGGGAGGCCGTATCGTTATGACGCAGGTAGGCT
>JAKJDB010000744.1 GCA_022706175.1 Candidatus Zhuqueibacterota bacterium
TGGTGTTTTTCAAAAGCGGTCCTAGCAGCGGCCATGATCCGCCCGGCATGGGTCCGCTGACCGTTCCGTCTACCACGTAATCCGGCCGGTTGCCCTCTTCGCGGCCGCGATGCTGCCAGCGCCACAGTTCCCGATTCTGGTTCGGCGACCGGTCATTGGTGGAATCATTGTCGGTCAGATTCTTTTCCGAGTAGACGATCCAGCCGTCGAACTTGTCCTGCGGCAGCGGAAACATTTGCGCCAGCTTGGTGGAGTCAAAAGAGAGGTCGCTGCCGTACATCAGATAGTATTTATCTTCGGTGTATCGCTTGGGCCCGTCGTATTTGTAGCCCGCGGGTCTGTACCGTCCGTCGATCAACACGTTGTAACGGCTGCCGCCCTCGCTGGTGGTGACGTTGATGATGCCTGAACGCAGGTCGCCGTATTCCGCCAGAAAACCGCCGGTCTGAATCGAGATCTCTTCGATGGAGGTACGGTTATAAGAGAGGAACGGCACGTTAAAGACATTGTCCTTGAGCGAAAAGCCGTCGAGATAGGCCATGACCTGATCCGAGCCGCCGCCGCGGATGTTGACTTTGTTGTCGTAAGAGCTGACCGAGACGCCGGGCGTCAGGTTCATCAACTCTTGGATGGTGTTGACCGGAAGATTGGCCGTCTCCTCTTTGCTCATTACGATCTGGCTGGAGGAAACGTCCAACTGCACCACCTCTTTCTGAGCCGTGACGGTCACACTTTGACCCTCGATGGCCATCTCCTTGAGAGAAAAGTTGAGGGTGACGGTGCGGTCCAACTCCACCCGCACGTTAGTGATCGTCTTGGCTTCATAGCCCACCATGCTCGCCTTGACCGCGTAGGTTTCCGTGGGAATGTTCAAAATGTAGTAAAAGCCCTCCAGATCCGCTACCGCCCCAAGGCGGCCGTCAAACGGCATAATCTTGTTTCCCCGCCAAATGCCTTCGACCATCACGTTGGCGCCGATCAGCGGCTCGCCGGTACGAGCGTCTTTGATCGTTCCTGAGAGTTTGCCGTTGGCCGCCCAGATCAAAGACGGGCAAGCAAGGATCCAGAGATAGCATAGCGCTCTGCTGCTTTTTTTTCTTCTTTCCATAATCTCGCCAGTTGGTTGATTAGATGAGATGGCATCCGCCAGGAGCGGCTGCACGAATTGCTTTTTGGGGCCACGTGTACCTGCAACACGGTCGTTTGGAAAAACGTTTTAAACGCTGCAGGCGCCTGTGGTCAGCTCTTGCGGGGCTTTAAGCTGAAGAGGGTCCGCACGAGCCGCGTATCACCAGAGACGGATCGATGGTCAGTTCCATATCCGGCGATACAGTGTCTGGTTGGTGCAACTGCTGAAGCAAGGTGGTGACCGCTTTTTTGCCGATCTGTTCGACCGGTTCGCGTACGCTGGTCAGCGAAGGCCGGGTGAGCGCCTCGGTATATAAATCACCGAATCCGATCACCGAGAACTCATCCGGCACTTTGATCTGTTTGTTGGCCAGGATGTTGATGATGTTCAGGGCAATGGGGTCGTAAAAACTAAAGATCGCTGTCGGGCGCTGTGGCAGCGCCAGGATTTCATCCACAATGCGGTGATCGTCCGCCGGATGCAGCTCATTATGCCAGACCAAATCCTTCCGGTACTCTACGCCGTGCTCGCTGAGAGTCTGCTGAAACGCGTGCAGTCTTTCCTTGCTGCTCGACGATGCGCTGCCGTGGGTAACCACCGCGATACGGCGATGGCCGAGCGAGAGAAGATAATTAGTCGCCAACTGAACGCCCAACGCGTTGTTGACTTGAATGGTCGTTCCAACGGTCTGCGCCAGAGGAACACATGCGGCATGCCAGAGTCTTTCAGCTCTTTGGTGCGCAACGCCATAGCCGGATTGGGTTTGTCCGGAACCAGGAAAATGAGACCGTCGACATAATGGGTGGCGATCAGGGACGCATAACACGAGTGGGGATCGGTCTTGGAAATGATCTCATCGTCGAAAATCATGATGTTGTTTTTCTCATCGTGCGCTGCCTGGGCAATGGCCTTGAGCGCGCGGGCAGAGTATTCGCTTTTAAACAGATCATAGGCAGAAGAGGTGACGATGCCGAGGATGTTGGAACGGCTGGTTGAAAAAGCTTTGGCAAGTCGATTGGGGGAGTACTTTAATTCTTTGGCGGTGGCCAGAACCAGCTGGCGGGTGTTTTCGCTGATTTTGATCGGGCTGGATTTGT
>JAKJDB010000745.1 GCA_022706175.1 Candidatus Zhuqueibacterota bacterium
CCTGCCGCAATGGCCCTGTGCAGCAGCCATCGGGGCAGAACTCTACCGCTATTTTTTTCGGCGTAGGACCAACATACCATGGTGTCGCTCATGCGCATTAAACGAACCGGCTCCACCCTCATGATACGTCTTTCCCGGTTGCGAGGACTCTTCTTTCTCGTCCTTTTCGCCGGCGTGCGGTTGCACGCAGCGGTTGGGGATTGGAAGACCTACACCAGCGTCCGCAACGTGCGGCAGGTGGCCTGTCGCGACAGCCTGCTCTGGGCCGCCACCAGCGGCGGCGTCCTCCAATACAACGTCCTTCGTGGAACCATGGTCACCTTTACCAACTCGGAAGGACTGGCCGGCAATGATATCGCCGCCATCGCTCTGGATCAGCGCGGACGGGTTTGGGCGGCGCTCAGCAACGGCAATCTGAACCTTTATTCGCCTGCCGGAAAAACCTGGACTCTGATCACCGACTATAACGGATATCAAATTCAAGATCTCTATCCTCATGGGGATTCGATTTTGGTTTGTCTGTCGATCGGCATCAGCCTGTTCAACAGCCGGCGTTGGGAGGTGAAGGAGACCTACAAGATCGGCGATGTGCGGCGGGTGGCTGTGCACGGCCGCGAAATCTGGGCTGCGTGCAAGGACGGCGTGCGCAGAGCCAGTCTTGATTTTCCCAATCTGATGGCGCCGAACGCCTGGACCCATTACACCACAGCCGATGGTCTGCTGCAGAATGAAGCGTTCGCCGTGCAAGCCTTCAGCGGCCGGATTTTTATCGCCGGCAAGACCGGCCTTTCGGTCTTCGACGGCATTCAATGGCTGCCCGCTGAATTGCCTGATTTTTCCGTGTTTGATCTGACGCTATGGCGCGACAAGTTGCTGGTGGTCACTGGGGGAGGCATCTGGGTGCGGGATGCCACCGGCTTTTGGAGCCGGCTGGCGAATTGGCTCGATAGCGCGCAACGGGCGGCCGTGGATCAGAACCAGGCGATCTGGCTGGCTATGCCCGAAATTGGACTGGGCTATTATCAGCAAGGCGCGAGCCAATGGAAGATCATCACGCCGGACGGCCCGGCGGACAACAAATACAGCGCCCTGGCTTTCGATCAGAATGGACACCTCTGGACGGCGTCGCCCAGCGCAGGCATCTCCCGCTATGACGGCAAACAGTGGCGCACTTTTTCCTTAACGAACAAAAAATTGCCGACAAATGATTTCCGCGATCTCGCGGTCGACAACCGCAATCGCGTCTGGGCAGCGAGCTGGGGCGCCGGCGTGGCGGTGTTCGAGACCGATGATCGCGACAGTATCACCGTGAGCATGATCAATTCCAGCGACGACCGGTTGTCCGGCATCAGCGGTGACGCCGCCTATGTTGTGGTGACGGGCATCGAAAAAGATCCGCAGGGGAACCTGTGGCTGCTCAATTCACACGCCGCTGATCGCCGGGTGGTCGCCGTGACCGACAGCCTCAACCACTGGCAGTACTTTTCCACCTTTGATGGTCTGCGCTCCCTGTATCCCACGGCGCTCGCCATCGATGCGAACGGCCGCAAGTGGATCGGCAGCACCGACGCCGGCATCTCAGTGGTGGACGACAACAACACGCCGTTCAGCAAAGCCGACGATGACCTCAGTCAGGGACTGAGCAGTCAAGACAACTTGATCTCTCTCAGCATCGCCGGACTGGCGGCGGATCGGGACGGTTTGATCTGGATCGCCACCCCCCTGGGGCTGCAATACTGGTACAACGGTCAGCTGAAACACCCCCATTTCAACGTCATCAATGAAAACGTCCACTGTGTGGCTGTGGATGTGCGCAATAACAAGTGGATCGGCACGGCAGGCGGCCTGACGGTGCTGGAGTCGGACGGCTACACCAACCAGCATTACTCCACCTCCAACAGTGCGTTAGTCTCGGATTTCATCACCTGTTTTGCCTTTGAAGAAAAACTCGGCTATACGTTTATCGGCACCACCAACGGATTGTCGCGTTTGGAAACGCCGTATACCAAGCCGGCTGAGGACCTGAGCCAGCTGAGCGGCTACCCGAATCCGTTCGTGCTCAGCGGACCGGGCTCTCACTTTTATGTAGAGAACCTGGCGGAGAAATCCTCGCTGCGAATCTATACGCCTGAAGGGTACCTGGTGCGGCACATCCCCCAGTCTAAAATCCTCGGCTCGCGGGTGAGTTGGGACGGACGCAACGACCGCGGTGAATACGTGGCCA
>JAKJDB010000746.1 GCA_022706175.1 Candidatus Zhuqueibacterota bacterium
GCAGCCGCCACACGCGGAGCCAGGTCCCGGCCCATGGGGGTGGCGGAAAAAAAGAGCAAATCCGCGCCGGTCGTCTCCACCGCCTTGAGCACAACCTGTTTGAACAGGTCCGGATGATACACAGCCAACCTGGGATCTACGGCGGCCAGCAGGCGATCCGCTCCGCAGACGGCCAGAGAGGCGCCGTCCGGCGCAGCGCTGGAAAGCGACAGCACCGCCACATGACCGCCATCGCTCGCCGCCAGACCCGCGGCCGCGCTCACGACCTCAAGGGTTGCGTTACGAATTCGATGATTCTTCTCTTCAGCGATTACAAGTATCTTGGACATGAACGCACAACCTCCTGATAAAAACAATCAAAGTACCTTGGCCTCTTCTTTCAGCAGCCTGATCAACTCGGGCACGGCCGCGGCCCCTTCGCCGATGATACGGCCCGCCTGACGCTGAGCCGGCAGAGTCAGGCTTTGCACCTCGATGGCCGCAGGCGCAAGTACAGCCGGCTGCACCGGGATCTCCCGTTTCTTGGCGGCCATAACACCCCGAATGGAAGGATAACGCGGCTCATTCAATCCCTTCTGGCAGGTCACCAGCAGCGGCAGAGGCGCCGTCCATTCCTCGATCCCTCTCTCCCCCTCCCGTTCGGCGACACCCGTCTCACCCTGCAGTGTGAGACGGGTGATCACCGTCAGGCAGGGAATCTGCAGCAGCTCAGCCAGCATGGGACCGATTTCGCCGTTGCCGTCATCGATGGTCTCCTTGCCGAGCAGGATCAGATCGAACGGTTCTTTTTTAATGACATCAGCCAGAGCGCCGGCCAGCGCCAGTGCGTCATACACCGGAGCCTCGGTTTTGAGCAGCAGCACCTCGTCCGCCCCCATGGCGCAGGCGCTGCGCAACGCCTCCGCGGTCCGTTCCGGCCCCACGCCAATGACTTTGACCAACGACTGGTTGTCAGCCTCCTTGATCCGCAACGCCTCCTCTACGGCAAATTCATCATAAGGATTCATGATGAATTTGACTCCGGTCTCGACGACGCTTTTTCCGTCGGCGCTGATTTGAATGGAGGCTTCGGTATCGGCCACCTGTTTGATGCACACGATGATTCGCACGGCACGCTCTCACACTTTGATAAACGGTTTACGTGCAGCCTGAGGCGGCACAGGGATGGAGATCATAAAAAAACCGGCCAACTAGCCAAGCCGGTTTATACGTTGAAAAAAAGGAATCAGGTACAGACCAACCGCTCGTTACCTGGCCACACCCTGAAGGATGATCGCGCTGATCTGCTGCGCGGAAGCAGCCAGGTGGATGCGTTTGGTTTTCGAAAGCGTCCAGTTGGTGGCGATTTGATCCACGGCGCCGAACAGCACCTGTTTGAAAATGGAAGGATTGATGTCCTCACGGAACTCTTTTTGCGCTTGTCCGAGTTTAAAGATATCGCCGATGATGGCCAGATATTCCCGGAACCGCGTTCCTTCGTATCCATGCAAAAACTTGCTGCTCTGGCGCAATTCCACCTGCATCAGCTGCGCCATGTCCGGATGGTCTTGAATCATGTTTAGATGCTGGTTGATAAACACGATCAACTTGTCGGTGGCGGATTCGTGGGCGGTCAATTCCTGCCGCATACGCTCGATAATCGGCAGCATCTCTTCTTCAAAAATGGAGATCATCAGATCGTCTTTATTTTCAAAATAGAGATAGATGGTGCCGGTGGCTACATCCGCGACCTTGGCGATCTCTTCCACCTTGGCGAGAAAAAAGCCATCGCGCGCAAAGACCTTGATGGCCGCTTTCAGTATTCTTTCGCGCTTGTCGGTAGTCATCTCTCCACCTCCCTGAAAAGGATTCATTTTGAAGTAATTTAAGTAAAATAATAAAAAAAGCAAACAGAATCCTCACAATACTGAATTATTTTGAACAATATTCATTTTTATGTTGACTCTGGTCTATTTTTTCACTAAAATTTACCCTTGTTATACGGAATAACCGTCACTTTTTTTGAATCGAGGAGGAATAATGAAGAAAGCCATCATTTTGCTGCTGATCGGTTCGGCGACCATGGTCTTCGCCGCCGGAGTGGATTTGACCGGCGTCGGCGTACGTTCAACGAGTCTGGGAGGCAATTATCGGGCTATTTCCAACGATTGGAGCGGCATGTTCTGGAACCCGGCGGGATTGGTGTGGAGCAAGGGCCTCAAGGCCGGCGCCAGCCTGGAGATGA
>JAKJDB010000747.1 GCA_022706175.1 Candidatus Zhuqueibacterota bacterium
TGATGGCAAAGAGGCGGGCGAATTTATGGCGGTTTTTTACCGCAAGGATCGCCTAGAAGTTTTGCAGCAATCCACCTTCTGGCTGTCGCAAACGCCGGAATCGCCCAGCAAAGGCTGGGATGCCATGTGTTATCGTGTAGTCACATGGGGCCGGTTCAAAGACACCCGCAGTGGAAAAACTTTTTACCTGTTCAACACCCATTTTGATCACCAAGGAGAGGTCGCCAGACGGGAAAGCGCTCTTTTACTGCTGCGTCGGATCAAAGAGATCGCCGGCACGGATCCGGTGGTCGTCACCGGCGATTTTAACTCAACTCCGGCCTCTGAATCCTATCAGATTCTCGTCACTGGTTTATCCGACGACCCGTCGACGAAACTCATCGATTCGGAACATGTGGCCAAATATCCGCATCATGGTCCGGATGGTACGACAACGCGATTCATAGCGGCCAATTTGCCCAACAATCAAACCATCGATTATATTTTTCTTAAAAATTCCGTTTCTTCGCTCCTGCATGGCACGCTGTCCGACAGCTTTGACGGCCGCTTTCCCTCGGATCACATGCCGGTGTTGGCTGAACTGGTGGTTGAATGAGAATTTGTGCTGAACCACGCTGGAGTGTTGCATTCGAGTGTGAAGCGCCATGAGCAACCGTTATGTCCGTGAGAGCACTTTTAATCCCTATGATGACTCGCGGATCAATTATCGCGTGCGCCCTCACGACCGGGCGATTCTGCGGGAGCTGGCGAAGCGGGTACGCGAGGCCTCGCAAAATCCGCTGTATACACAGCGGAAAATGCTGTGGACCGCTCATAATCGTCTGCAAAAAACTCGGCCGCTTTTGTTGATTTTCCCCGAAGGCAGCTGGAGGGAACTGCTGCCGGTTTCGGTTTTGCAATGCACGGATGAGCAGGCCCGATGCATCGAGTGGGAATTGCGGCGGCGGCTGTATATGCATGAACGGATCGATGATGACAGCGTGTTGGAAGGCAACTGGATCGTCACTAAAAGCATCACGGACAGCGGCTGGGGACTGGAGCCCCGGCGGATCATGCTGGATGAGAACGAAAAGGTGGGTCGAAAGGAGACCGGTTACCGGTATGAACCTCTTATCAACGCTCCCGCTGATCTGAAAAAACTGCGAGTCCCGGAAGTCTTTTATGACGAAAAAGAGAGCCGGCAGGCCTATCAGGATGCCGGCGACTTGTTCGGCGACATTCTGCACGTCGAGCTGAGAGGAACAGGAGCACTCTCCTTCTGCTACACGCCGTTGTATACCAAATTGCGCGGCTTGACCCGCGTGATGATGGACCTGTATGAAGAGCCGGCCATGCTTCACGATGCCATGGCGTTCATGGAGCAGGGATATCAAAAGCTGATGGATCAATATGTGGACATGAACCTGCTGTCCTTGAACAACGACAGCACCTACCACAGTTCCGGAGGGATCGGCTTTACCGATGAGCTTCCTCAGGAAGGTTTCGATCCTGATCGCGTCCGGCTGAAGGACGTGTGGGCCAGCGCGCAATCGCAAGAGATGGCCGGCGTATCGCCGGAAATGCATTATGAGTTTTTTATGCAATACGAGATGCGCTCCCTGCGCTTCTTTGGGTTGACCGGTTACGGCTGCTGTGACGATCTGACGAAAAAGTTGCGCTATGTTTTGCGCATCCCGCATCTGCGCCGCATCTCCGTTTCGCCGTGGGCGGATGTGGAAACATGTGCGGAATGGATAGGAGATCGCTGCATTTTTTCGTGGAAGCCGAATCCGTCTTACTTGGCCAATGATCATTTTGATGAACGGTTCCTCCAAGACTACATACGGCGGACGCTGAAGGCTGCACAGGGGTGTGTGCTGGAGATCATTTTAAAAGACACTCACACCTGCAGAAATCAACCGGAACGTTTCAGCGCATGGGCCGGCCTGGTCAGGGAACTGGTCGAGCAGGCGTCATGATAGATGAGAGAGAATGAGTAGGATGAGACGCAGTATTCTTTGCTTTTTTTTGTTTTCAGGTACCGCCGCGCTGCTCAGGTGTTCGAGCGATGAGCCGACGGCTGTTTCGGGTGGTTCCAATACGCCGCCGGAGATCGTCACGCTGTCCGCCGCGCCGTCTTCTGTCGGCAAACGTCAGACGACGACGCTGCTGGTTGAGGCGGTTGATCAAGATAACGATGCTCTGCGGTATAGGTGGAGTTCTTCGACTGGTGTCTTTTTG
>JAKJDB010000748.1 GCA_022706175.1 Candidatus Zhuqueibacterota bacterium
TCTGGATGATCTCTTCGGCGGTGGTCTCCAGTATTTTAGCCACGCCCAATTCAGCAAGCAGTTCTGTCGCCTCCGCGCCGACGATGTGACCGCCCAGCAATTCTCCATAGCGGGCATCAAAAATCAATTTGACAAATCCTTCGCTTTCGCCCATGGCCAACGATTTGCCGTTGGCGCGGAATGGAAAGCGGCCGATCTTTACCTCCACCCCTTTTTCCTTGGCCTTTTGCTCGGTCAGGCCAAAACTGGCCACTTGCGGTTGACAATAGGTGCATCCCGGAATAGAGTCGTAATCGATGGCCGTTGGGTTTTTTCCGGCCAGGTGCTCCACGGCAGCGATCCCCTCTGCCGAAGCCACATGCGCCAGCCAGGGCGCGCCGATCACATCGCCGATGGCATAGACAGAGGCTACATTCGTTTGAAACGTGCGGCGATCAACTGGAATGAATCCCTTTTCCGTCTTGACCCCCAGGGCTTCAAGGCCCAGATTTTCCACATTGCCGATGACGCCGATGGCCACCAGGGTCTGTGCAGCCTGCAGGATTTGTTCGCCCTTTTGGTTGCTGATCGCGATCTGAACGCCGGTTTTGGTTTTGCTTACTCGCTCAACGCGGGTTCCGGTGAGGATGGTGACGCCGAGCTTTTTAAAGGCTTTGGCCACGACTTCGGCCACTTCGGCGTCTTCGATCGGCAGGATTTGCGGCAGCATTTCCACCAAAGTGATCCGAACGCCGAGGGAGGCGTAAAAATAGGCGAACTCGACTCCGATGGCGCCTGCGCCGATAATGATCATCGATTCAGGCAGCTGCTCCTGAACCATCGCCTCACGGCTGGTGATGATCTGCTGCCCGTCGAACTCGACTCCGGGTAGTGTGCGTGGCCGGGCGCCGGTGGCGATCAGGATGTTCTTGGCTTCGAGCAGCTCTTCCTTGCCCTCGGTGGTCGTCACCGTGATCCGTCCCGGTCCGGCCAGAGCGGCACGGCCGCGGAGAACTGTCACATTATTTTTTCGGAATAAAAATTCGATGCCCTTGGAAAGTCGTTGGGCCGTCGCCCGGCTGTGTTTCACCATTTTGGCCAGGTCCACGGTGGCTTCTTGGACTCGCACGCCAAAGTCACCGGCATGTTTGATCTGATTGTACAAAGTAGCCGAGTGCAGCAGAGCTTTGGTGGGTATGCATCCCCAATTGAGGCAGATGCCGCCGAGTTCCGCTTTTTCCACGACAACGGTTTTCAGGCCCAATTGATTGGCGCGAATGGCCGCCACATAACCGCCGGGACCAGAACCGATGACCGCCAGATCCACTTTGTCTGCCATGTACGACTCCCGTAATGTGTTCAGTCTGTTCAAAAAGGCGTTCGGCTCATCCAAGCTGCTGGGCAATGGATCGGCCGAATGCGATGCATTTTTGCAAATCATCCGAGCTGGGAACCAGAGTAGCGGTAAGCCCGGGAACCTGGACCTTTAATTTGAGACTGGTCAGCCGGTGGTCCAGCATTTCAACAGCCTCTCCGCTCCAACCCATGGAACCAAAGCTCGCTGCGATCTTGCCTTTGATATCCAGAGTGACCAGGCTGGTGAGAATGTCCCAGATCGGTTTGACTGCATCGTTGTTAAGAGTTGGGCTGCCGAACAACAGCGCATCCGCTGTCTCAATGCTCTCCAGGTGATCCTGCACCTGGAGAGTAGTGGCATCCAGCAGCACGGCCTGCACATGGCCCTCTTCCAGCCCCTGGGCGATGTGCCTGGCCATGAGTTCGGTGTTGCCATAGGCGATGGCGTAAAAGATCAGGGCTTTAGGCGGAACGTTGGCCGGAGCCGGAGCGGACCAGGCCTCATACGCTTCGATATACTTTTTCACATCTCGCCGCAGGATAGGTCCATGGGAGGGCGCGATCATGCGCAGGGGGAGATCGGCGATCTTTTTGAGTCCGTTGCGGACATGTTTTTTAAACGGCCGAAAGATGGTTTGAAAATAGAACTCATAGTCCGGCCAAAAATCGCGGGTGATCTGATCGTTAAAGAGCCGGCTGTCGCAATGATGAGCGGCGAAAACATCGCAGCTGAACAGCAATTGCTCCTCGCGCAGAAAAGTCATCATGGTGTCAGGCCAGTGCAGGAACGGTGCGGGCAGAAACTGCAGCGTCTTGCCGCCCAGATCGAGGGGCTGGCCAGGATCCGCGATCAGGCAGGGAACCTCTCGGTTAAGGATCTGATG
>JAKJDB010000749.1 GCA_022706175.1 Candidatus Zhuqueibacterota bacterium
CGGGGATTTGAGACCACCGGCCGCCGCCACACGGTCGAACTCGGGCTGCCGGTACATGTTCACAAGGCTCACAAAACGGATCTCCTGGAGCAGCCGGTCGAACGATTGCATCCGCAGGACGGCTGTATCCGTTTCGAATGTGCGCCTCACGAGATTGTGACGTTTCTCTTGGAATGAATTTAACTATAGGAACGTTTTCCAGCCCAGTCATATTTGAACGCTCAACAACCCTCATTCCGCCTCTATCAGGAGGCGGGCGAAATCCAGATAAAGGGATATCCTATGCGCCGAATCCTTTGGCTTCTTGCTTTTGCCGTACATTTCATCCTTGCGCCTTTGTTGCATGCCGGCGCCGATCCGTTGCCCGAATCCTGGTTAGCGCGGTGGCGGAATCCCTTGCCGGAAGATCGTCCGCTCAAAATCATACATGGCATACCTCCGGATCGCGCTACTCCGGAGGCCATGCGCTCGTTGCGTGAACGGGGTATGGGCGGATTGGTGGTCAATGTTGCATTTGAGGAGTATATGCGCAACGATGCGCACTGGCAGACGCTGATCCAGGGGCTGCACAACGGCAAAGAGGCAGGGTTGATTTTCTGGATCTATGATGAACAGGGGTATCCGTCCGGCGCCGCGGGCGGTCTGGTGCTGGAAAAAAATCCACAATACGAAGCGCTGGAACTGGCCTATGATGCCAGGCGATCATCTCCGTTTCTGCTGCGCCCGGCGTTTGAATACACTCATGCGGCGAATAACTTTTATGCTGTGCGCCGGTACATCAATATCATGGACGACCGCGCGGTGCATTCCTTCATCCGGCAGACGCATGATCAGTATCGTCTGCGTCTGCAGAACCTGCAGCACTACAACATCAGGGCCTTTTTCACCGATGAACCCTCCCTCATCACCGTCGATCTGGGTCAGATATCGGAACCGTCTCGATCCAAAGTGCCGGTCGTAGACAGTGTGGACCTGACCTTGCCGGAATTGCCGTCTGTGCCTTGGGTCTACGACCTGGAGGAGTGTTATCAGCAGAAATACGGCCAAAACCTGCACAGCCGTCGGCTCAGCCTGTTCAGCGGGGATGAAGAAAAAGACCGTTCCGTGCGCCGCCGCTACTGGTCGTTGGTCGCGGACCTGGTCAGTGAACGGTATTTCGGCGCTTTACAGAAATGGTGTACTGAAAACGGCATAGCCTCCTCCGGCCACACCCTGCGCGAAGAGTCCCTCATCCACCATGCTCCGCTGGAAGGCAATGCCCTCAAGGTGCTGGGCCGCATGGATATCCCCGGAATGGACATGCTCTCCTCTGATCCGCAGGAGGTGGTGCACCAAGGCTGGCTCACAGCGGCATTGCCGTTGTCCGCAGCTATTTTGAACGGGCGGCGACACGTCATGACCGAGGTCAGCGATTTTGAACAAACTCTGTCCGGTCACGGCCCCGCTTCATTGGATAAAATGCGCGCAACAGCTGCCTGGCAGGTGGCCTGGGGAGTGACCGATTTTACCCTTTACTACGACATCGACCAGCGGCCGGCTGATGAGGTCAAGGCCTATGGGAATTTTGTCGGCAGGCTGAACGCGCTGCTTGCCGATAGCCGGCCGAACACCCTAGTTCTGCTCTATTATCCGATTCGGGATTTATGGGAAGAGTATCGCCCCCGGGGAGAATATTTATCCCTGCAAAATCAATCCATGCGGACGCGCAAGATCGTCGATTCGTTTATTCAGCTGGGACAGACCCTACAGCGGCAACAAATCAATTTTCTTTTAGTGGACCATGAGTGGCTGGCCGCTGCGGTTGTGGGCGCAAAAGGCGGATTGCGCATCGGCGATCTGAGCGTGAACGCGTTGCTGATACCGGCAGGCTGTACTCTGGAACCGGGAACAGAAAAGAAAGTGGCCTTGTTTCGTAACCGAGGCGGCGTGTTGTTGCGAGACGACGGCCTGATGCCCGTTTCAGGGGCTGACTTGATCAAAGCCATAAAGCCGGAGTTTAATCCTGAACCTTGGTCGGGAAAAATTGTGCTGAGCCGGTTCCAAAGAGAGGATCGTCAGATTCTGCAACTGACGAACGTGGACGATCAGGAGTGGCAAGGCGTCGTCAGCGGGACGAACATCGGTGACTGGATGGCGTTGGATCCGGTGACCGCGGACATCGCCCCTGCTGCCCGCGATCGATCCGGCTGTGCGGCGCTGCGGCTATCGCCGTGGC
>JAKJDB010000750.1 GCA_022706175.1 Candidatus Zhuqueibacterota bacterium
AAAGCAGCCTTTGCTGTGATAATTGTAGGAGACAAACGGATTGGTCTCCACGTGGCGCGGATTGTCGCGAAGCGATGCGACCGTATCCCGATCGAAGCTCTGGCCGTCCAAAAGATAGCGCGCGAGACCACGGTTGAGCAAATCGACCATGAACCGTGTGCTGCCGCCGCGGACAAAGTCAGCGGTGACGCCGGCCGCAGCCATATAATCGGCCATAAATTTGACAAACGCCAGCGACACGCCGCCGGCGCCGGCCTGAAAAGAAAAGCCGGGTTCGGTCATCAGACCGGAATCGCGGACAAAACGTGCGGCGTACTCTGCGATGAGCAACCGGGTAGGACTGCGGGTGATCTCGGTGGTGCCGGAGACGATCTGTGCGGGATCACCGATGCGCTCCACCGGCACGACATAATCCACATGGCCGCCTTCGATGGTCCAGGGATGGCAGGGAAACGGCACCAGATGATCGGTGACCACCACGACCTGGTCCGCCCACAACGCATCGGCCAGGGCAAAGCCGAGCGGTCCACAGGCGGACGGTCCGTTCAGTCCGTTGGCATTGCCGTGCGCGTCGCTGCAGGGGGCGGCGATAAACGCCACATCGATATGCAGGTCCCCATCCTGAATGGCGCGAAAGCGGCCGCCGTGGGAGCGCAGAACCGCTGCTTTTTTCATTTTTCCCAACGAACAGGCGCGGCCGATGGGACCGTTCATGGAACCTTCAACATGAGAGATCACGCCGGACTCGATCAGCGCCACTAATTTCTCATGAGTGGGAAACAGCGCGGACGGCGCCAGCACCAGATCCTTCAAGCCGCGCTGCGCCAGCTTTTCCATCACCAGATTGATGAGCATGTCGCCGTTGCGCAGATGATGATGAAAAGAGATGGTCATGCCGTCGCGAATGGCGCACGCCTCGATGGCCGCGTCCAGATCAGGGAGCAGCTTGTTGGTATAGTGTGCGGCTGCACGGATGCGGCCGCCGTAGCCGGTCCCTCCGGCCTGATCGGCGTGCGCGCCGGCAAAGGGTTTCAGCCGGCGTCCCTCCAGTTCGGTCGGTACCAGGCGGCCGATCGCATTGGCAATAAAATCCATACTCGGTCCTTACGTGAGAAAAGCCACATCGCCCCAGGGTCAAACCAGGCCGCACTCTTTGGCTAAGGCCAGAGTCCGTTCCGCCCGCATCAGCACAGGTGCATCGATCATCTTGCCGTTCAGCGCCGTGACGCCTGAACCGGTTGCCAGGGCCTCTTTCATGGCCGCGACGATCCGCTGCGCCTTGTCGATCTGTTCCGACGTCGGACAAAAAACCTGATGGATCGGCTTGATCTGGCTGGGATGAATGACCCCCTTGCCGTCAAAGCCCAGGGCCACCGCCTCCTGCGCACTGGCCTTCAGGCCGGCTTCATCCAGCACATCGGCATAGACCGTATCCAGCGCCTGCAGTCCGGCCGCTTTGGCGGCCAGCAGCACTTGGCTGCGCGCCACAAAACTTTCCCGTCCGTCGGCCGTGCGTTCCGCCCCGATGTCAGCGGTGAAATCCTCTGCGCCGAAACAGAGCGCCACCAAACGATCGCCGGCCAGCGCGATCTCCGCCGCGTTGAGGACCCCTTTCGCCGATTCGATCAGGCCGATGAGAGGGATCGAGTGGACCAGCCCGAACCGTTTTTCCAGGCTCGAGATCAGTTCCTCCACCTTGAGAATATCGCTGCCGCTCTCACATTTTGGGATGAGCAGCGCGTCCGGCGCCATGGGAACGATCGCCTCCAGATCCTCGCCGCCGTAGGGCGAGGTAAGTGGATTGACGCGCACGATCCTTTCCGAGAGGCCGAAATCCACCTGCGCCAGGGCGTGGCGAACCAAAATCCGCGCCGCAGCTTTTTCAGCAGGCGCCACCGAATCTTCCAGGTCCAGGATCAGGCAATCCGCGCCGTAGAGTCCGGCGTTGATCATCAGGTCCGGATTATTGCCCGGCAAATAGAGCCGGGTGCGGCGCAGCCGTTTGCGCTGCGGGGCGACGGCGGCACGCGGGGCCAGTAAAAGTTTTTTCCCGGTCACCGGGCTCACCGCAGCCTCCAAGCGCGCGGCGATGACAAAATCCAGCGCCCCCTGGTCCCGCACTACGACATGGGCGCCTGTAAGGCCCAGGTCCGTCAGCATGCGGTCGATGAACTCCAGCAGATGCGGGCCGAACAAAGCCTTGACCGAACT
>JAKJDB010000751.1 GCA_022706175.1 Candidatus Zhuqueibacterota bacterium
ATGAGAGTCTGCTGCGCACGCCGCTGCATCTGCCGGATCTGCAAAATCGGGATCAGCTGCCGGTGCTGTACGCCGGAACCTGTGAAATCGCCCGCATCGACGATCCTCATTTCGACGCCATGGCTGAAGCTTTGTTGCTGCACCCCGAGGGAGGAACCATCGCCTGCATCGGTTCTGCCCGCTGGAACATGCACCAGGCCTCTTTTAACGTCAGCAAGGCGTTTTATAAAAATTTATTCACCCCCTCGCTGCGAGGCATGATGACCATCGGTCAAGCCTTGACCGCGGCCAAAACGTCTGCAGGTTTTCCAGATCAGACGGAAACGATGTTTCTGTTGGGCGACCCTGCGCTCACACTGCCCATCCCGTCGCGACAGCTCGTCTGCCGGGTTCAGCCGGATACGCTGAGTGCAACCCGGCGTGTTTTTATCAGCGGAGCGATCATGAACAAAGCGGAAATGGACACAACCTTTCAGGGCTTCTGCGAACTGCGGCTTTATGATTCCGCGGCGATCAAAGGAAATCTATTGTACACCTATCTGTCGCCAGGCCGAATGATCTATCAGGGCACGCCGGCGATCGTCAAGGGGCTTCTGCAGACCGATTTTTTCACTCAGGCGGATAGCATTCACGGCGGCTGTTTCGCCAATCTGGTCGCCTACGCCTGGCAGAAGGAGGCCTTCGGCGCCGACGGTTTTCTCCAGGCCATCGGCTCAGTGGATTCGCTGTGTATGGTTGATCATGTTGCAACGGCGTCTACGGAAAGAGATACGGTCGGGCCGGAGATGGATATACTGATTGCCGGAATACCCACAGAAACCGGACTCTCTGATATACGCCTTACGGCGCCCGTTCTTTTGAGCGGCCGTCTTTCTGATCCGCACAGCGGCTTTGCCGCTCCGGTTCAGTTGGGTCATGGAATTCTGCTTAACATAGATGAGCAGCCGGTTGACGATTTTCTCCAGGACGCAAACATCCAATTCGTCGATTCCGGGTTTAAAACGCTGGATTTTTCTTATGAACTGCGTCACATGGAGCTTGGCCGCCACCGTTTCACACTTATCGCATCCGATCGTTCGCTGAACCGATCCGTCTGGGAACTCGAGGCGGAGGTAATCCCTGCCGACCTCACGCTCGAGTCTGTGCTGAATTATCCCAACCCGTTCGGTGACCAAACGGTATTCACGTTCAGCTTGAGCCGTGAGGCCTGGATTAAAATAAAAATATATACCGTTGCAGGCCGCTGTATTCGCATGCTTACCGGTTACGGACAGCAAGGATTTAATCAATTTCCACCGCAAGGGTGGGATGGACGGGACGAAGAGGGCGACCTTATCGCCAATGGAGTCTATCTTTACAAAGTCATCGCCGATGCAGTGGATTCGCCCTATATTTTCGGCGGTGCGCAGGCTCATACCGAGCGGATGGGCAAGCTTATCAGGGCCAGATAACTGAGCGTGGCAAGCTAACTATAATGTTTAATAATTGTTAGTATCTATGGTTTTACACAGAAAAAAGGAATCAATAATACTTGACAAAGAAATAAGGAAGTGATATTTTAAAAGCAAACGATTTCTAGCACAGGGTTTTGGGAACCGGGCGTGTTATGGCGGCAACCTTAAAACAGATAGCGGATAAAGTCGGCGTTCACCCCTCCACCGTTTCACGGGTGCTGACCGGGCGCAATGAGAATTTCACTGTGGGGGAGGCACTGAGGAAGCGCATTATCGATACCGCAAAAGAGATGAACTATGTTCCCAACGAGCTGGCGCGAGGATTGCGGCTGCAAAAATCACACACCATCGGCATCGTGGTGCCGGACATTTTGAATCCACTGTACGCCGGCCTGGTTCGCAGTATTGAAAAGGAGAATACCGACGAGCGCTATTCCTTTCTGATCTGTAATACCGATGAGGATCAGGAAAAAGAGATCAAGCACATCGAAATGCTTCGCAACAAACGCATGGATGGTCTGCTGATTGTACCGGTGCAGAAAAAGATGGATCACATCAAAACCCTGTGTAGGGATAACTATCCCTTTGTTTTAATCTTGCGGCGCTTTGAAAAATTGGCGACCAACGCGGTGGTCATGGAAAACGCTCAAGACGCCTACAAGGCGGCGGAGCATCTCATCAAACTAGGGCACCGGCGGATCGGTTTTGTTCGTGGCCGGCAGACGAGCTACGAGATCCAGGGTCGCGAGCAGG
>JAKJDB010000752.1 GCA_022706175.1 Candidatus Zhuqueibacterota bacterium
CCGCCGGATGCGGTTGCCGCTTCGCCGCCCTCAGCGGGCTGCTCGCGGCGGTCGAGGGCTGGAACCATGGCCAGTCCGCTTGATTCCATGGTCACCGGAGTCTCCCGGCTGAGAATGCGGGAGGCGTAATTTTTTTGAAATTTAAGGGAAGGCGCCGGCATTTCCGGAGGCAGATGTCGCAATAGATAGAGCACCGTGACAACCATGACGATCGCGGTCGTCAAAACACAAACCAGCAGATCCTGATCCAGACTTTGAGAAAGACGGCGTCTGAACTCTCGTGGGAATCTTTCTTGGATTGCCAGCTCCATACTTTTGCCTTATAAGGGTTGCCTGATAGGTAATGCCTAGCACAACAATGTAAATTTCAACACGTTAAAAGTCAAGCGATAATTTAATTCATTCCCGGGGCGCCAACTTCACCGATCAACGATAACGCACAATCGTCTGTGTGCCCGGCAAAAAAGCAGAATGAAAAGCACTCAATCCATTTCAATGTTGCTGAGCGGCGCCAGGTCCAATCCAGCCAGAGTGATCCGGCGCTCCTGTTTGCCAAACACCAGTGAGTAGGTTCTTTGCTCCTGCTCCAGGTTCCAGATCAAGACCATACGCACGGTGGGATACCATGCGCAGACCGCAGGCAGATCTTCGCGGATATAGGGAAAATCCTTGCGCTGTTCCAGACAACGGTGTTTGAAGGCGAACAATGCCTGAAGATGATCAGCCAGAACAAGCCCAGGAAAATCAGCCAGGCCTGCCTGCTCACGGGCGATAAAGACCGTTCCGACTGAACGCAATTCTCCGCCGGCAACCGCGGCCGCATCATGATCAGCGAGAAAGGTCCAGCCGTCCTTTGCCGGAGTGGCGCTGACCTCAAAGGGCGTCCCTGCGGCGAGAAAAAGTGAATTGGGATTGTCGTCGCCGATCAGACGGCTGTGTTCGCCCCAATAATGCTTGAACGGGCCGCGCGGAACATGGCCGGCCAATTTCTCATGAATCGCCGCATGCTTTTTCATGGCCGGCGCCAGCAGCTGCCAATGTTCAGCCGGAAAGGGTGTGATGCCGGACATGAACATCGTGTTGCGCACATCGGACAAAGTAGAGACCGCCAGTTTGGCGGCCATATTGCCGGCTGACAACCGGTCTGCCGGAAACGCCGTGGTCTCACTGTACGCCAGCTCCGGCGCTACGTAGCGGCGATGAAACAGGCTGCTGAACAGCTCTTTGGTTTTGTTTTTCAGCTCGTTGAAATGACGGTCATCGAACATCAGTTCACCGACCCGCAGCATACACCCCTGGTAATCGCTCAGTCGAATGCCGGCCTTTTCAGCGCCCAGATACATCACCATGATGCCCAACTCGGCATCCGGCATGGCTGCCTGCTGCCGGCGAAAGCTGCCGGTCAGCTGATCGCAGGTCCAGTTCAGCCAATCCCGCAATGGCGGCGCAAGCCGGCGCGTCCGCACGCACTCGAGCAGAGTCTGCCAATCCGATTCTCCGTATCCGTATTTTTGCAGAAACTCTTTTTGATGATCCGCGCAAAAGCAGCCGCCGATGACGCCGGGTCCGGTTGCCAGTCGGAAATCATCGTCGAGAAAAACACGTTTGAATCCGGCCTGATGCAATTGGCGCAGAGCAGTGCAGTTTTCCTCCGTGGCCGGCGTATGCAACGAAGTTCCAGAATAGATGGAACCATCGGGCCGGACGGCCATGCGCCACGGCAACGCGGGCGCCAGAGGAAAATCGTCCGTGCCGGCGCCCAGAGAATCTCCGGGATGGCCCAGAGGAATATTGACGACATGACAAGCCATGCCTGCGTCTTCAATCTTTTTCTTCCAGGCGATGAGCCGGTCCATGGGAGCGGGCCAGAATCCGTAGAAAAAGCCGGCCAGCCAGATATCCGTGATGCCGGCGGAGCGATACAACCCCAGGCGGTCAGGCTCCTGGTCCAGCACCAGCGGACCGGTGCATAGATGGAATGTGCGCACCGCCGACTTACACCTCTGCGCAGCCTTGCAGGCGAACAGGGCGGCTGCCGGGCCGGCAGCGGCGGTTTGCAGAAAACGACGACGGGAGAGGTTGAACACAGTGGGCTCCTTGTTGGTGAACAGAGAAAACCGTACTTTTACTGCCGGCGATCCATAGTACTGAAATCAGCCGTGCGATTCAATACTGCGAGAAGACCCAGCGCCCGGATGACCT